>NZ_JBYTAH010000129.1:0-9126 GCF_058787975.1 Cupriavidus sp. FW305-26 | reverse complement strand
CCTTTGCAAGGCGCCGTCGTTGTCTGCCTCGATGACGGAAATCATAGTCAAAATTGCCGGCAAGAGGCTTGCTAAATGGACCGTCGATGCGGTCATCTTTCGCATAAAATGCGAAGAATTGATGATTAGTCGAAGGAAATTCGAATGAACCTCGATCCCACCGACCTGCGCATCCTGACCTGCCTGCAGGAGAACGGCCGCATCAGCAACCAGGACCTGGCCGACCGCGTGGCGCTGTCGCCTTCGGCATGCCTGCGGCGGGTGCGCCTGCTGGAAGAGTCAGGGGTGATCGGCGGCTACCGCGCCTGGTTCGACGCCGAGCAGCTCGGGCTGGAGCTTGAGGCGATCGTGCAGGTCTCGATGCGCCATGATGTGGAAGGCTGGCACGACACCTTTATCGCCGCGGTTCAGTCGTGGCCGGAAGTGCTGTCCGCGTACATCATCACCGGCGACAGCAACTACATCCTGCGGGTGCAGGCGCGCAACCTGAAGCACTACTCGGACTTCATCGTGAACCGGCTGTACCGCACCAAGGGCGTGATGGATATCCGCTCGAACATCGTGTTGCAGCGCATCAAGGTGGACAGTTCGCCGCTGGCGATCCTGAAGGCGGCGGAGGGCGCCTAGCGTTGCGTATGCAGCGCAATCAGCTGCTGCAGGGCTTCTTTCAGCAGCGCGCCCTGGCGCGGGCCAAAGTCGTCCAGCACTGCGCGCTCGTGCTGGGCGGCGCGTGCCAGCAGCGGCTGGGCCAGCGCGAGGCCGCGCGGGGTGATCGAGATCAGCGCCTGGCGGCGGTCGGCCTGGCCGGCGCGGCGCGTCACCAGCCCGTCGGCGGCCATGCGGTCGACCAGCTTGGTCAGCGTCGGCTGCTTGGTCAGCGTGATTTCGGCGAGCGTGCCGATGGTGCAGTCGGGGCGGTCGGCCAGCGTGGCCAGCACGCGCCATTCCTGCACGGACAGGCCGCTGGCCTCCACTTCGCGGTGGAATTCGCCCGAGATCAGGTGGCTGGCGCGGGCCAGCAGGTAGGCCAGGTAGCCATCGACAAAGGGCAGGGGGGATTGCGCGGGCAGGTCCGCCATGATGGGCCCGGTGCCGTTCAGAGGTCGAGGGGGGCGGTGGTGGTGAACTGGCCGCCCTGGAATACCAGCGGGCCGTCGCTGCCATCGAGCACGCCGCAGCGCTCGACTTCACCCACGAAGATGATGTGGTCGCCCTCGTCGTAGCGGCTGCGGTTGTGGCATTCGAACCAGGCCAGCGCATTGGACAGGATCGGCAGGCCGGTGGCCGAGAGCCGGTAGTCGACGCCGGCGAAACGGTCGCCCTTGAGGGTGGCGAAGCGCTGGCACAGCTCCAGCTGCGAGGCCGACAGCACGTTGATGATGTAGTGGGTGCCGTCGCGGAACATCGGCAGGCTGTTGGCGCGCGTGGCCATGCTCCACAGCACCAGCGGCGGATCCAGCGACACCGAATTGAACGAACTGGCGGTGATGCCGATGAACGGCGGCGCGCCGGCGGCGACCGACGCGGCGCTGGCGCGCGTAGTGATCACCGTCACCCCGGTTGCGAACTGCGACAGGGTGCGGCGGAAGTGCTGCGCATCGAAATCTGGTGCGGCGGCGCTGGTGATCTGTGGCTGGGCCTCAGGCATGCCCATGGGGGCTCCGCTGGAGTTCATGAAATTTCATATATATTATTCGCGCCATGGGCATCGAGTACAAGCCCGGCGACCACCAATCCGCGATGCGGGCGTTGGCTGGCGCACAAAACCAGGCGAGCCCTGCCGCCATACAAGAACAACCGGAGACAAGTCATGCTCATCGAGCAGATCGAACACCGCTGGCTGGCGGCGTTCCGGCGCACGCTGGAACTCTGTGCCCTGCAGGGTGCGGAAGTCGTTGGAATTGTAACGGAGTCGCAATCCCGCCCTGTCAACGTGGCCTTGGCCGAACTGGCCGTGCAGTCGCTGGGCGCCACCCCGGTGCGGATCCAGGTGCCGACACCGGCACTTGGCGCGCCCGCGCCGGTGCGCTCCACCGGCGCCAGCGATGCCTTGCAGGGCCTCGCGCCGGTGGTGGCGGCCTTGTCGCGCTGTCACCTGGTGCTGGACTGCACGGTGGAAGGCCTGCTGCACGCGCCGGAACTGCCGCTGATCCTGCGCGGTGCCGACGGCATCGTGCCGCGCATGCTGATGGTCAGCAACGAACATCCCGAGATCCTGGAACGCTGCCAGCCCGCCCCGGCGCTGGAAGGCACCGTGCGCGCCGCCATGAAGCGCCTGCGCGGCGCGCGCGAGATGCGCGTGCATTCGCCGGCCGGCACCGAGCTGCGCATCGGCCTGGCCGACGCCCGCGTGGGCGGGGTCTGGGGCTTCTGCAACAAGCCCGGCCAGGTCTCGCACTGGCCCGGCGGGCTGTGCCTGGCGTTTCCGGCCAGCCGCCAGGTCAACGGCACGCTGGTGCTGGCGCCGGGCGACGTCAACCTGACCTTCAAGACCTACCTGCGCGATACCGTGGTCTGCCATATCGAGGACGACTACATCGTCGGCGTCGAGGGGCAGGGCGTCGACGCCGACATGATGCGCGGCTACTACCAGGCCTGGGCCGATCGCGAAGGCACGCGCGATGCGTATGCGGTCTCGCACGTGGGCTGGGGCCTGAACCGGCTGGCGCGCTGGGACGCGATGACTTTCTACGACAAGCGCGACTGCAACGGCACCGAGCTGCGCGCGTTTGCCGGCAACTTCCTGTTCTCGACCGGCGCCAACGAGGTCGCCGGGCGGCATACGCTGGGCCATTTCGACCTGCCGCTGCGCAACTGCACGGTGTCGCTGGATGGCCGCAACGAGGTGGAAGCGGGCACGCTGGTGGAGGTGGCGGCATGAGCGCGACCGCGACGATGCAACGCCACGCCAACGGCATCGCCACGCTGGCCTGGGGCGATGGCCCGGTGGCGGTGGTGATGCTGCACGGCATCGGCGGCGGCAAGGCCGCCTGGCCCGCGCAGGGCGAGGCGCTGGCGCAGGCCGGCTACCGCGCCGCGGCCTGGGACATGCCCGGCTACGGCGACAGCGCCCTGATCGATCCCTATGACTTCGACGGGCTGGCGCAAGCGCTGGCGCCGCTGCTGCAGGCCGAGCGCGACGCCGGCCGGCGCGTGGTGCTGCTGGGCCACAGCATGGGCGGCATGGTGGCGCAGCAGGCCTGCGCGGCCGCGCCCGCGCTGATCGACGGCATGGTGCTGTCCGGCACCTCGCCCGCCTTTGGCAAGGGCGACGGGCCCTGGCAGCGCGACTTCATCGCCGCGCGCACCGCGCCGCTGGACGCCGGCAGGACCATGGCCGAGATGGCCGCCGGGCTGGTGCGCACCATGGTCGCGCCCGATGCCGAGCCACAAGCCGTGGCCTTTGCCACGGCGGTGATGGCGGCGGTGCCGGCGCCAACCTACCGCGCGGCGCTGGGCGCGCTGGTGCGCTTCAACCAGCGCGACGCGCTGCCGCGCATCGCGGTGCCGGTGCTGGCGCTGGCCGGGCAGCACGACACCAATGCCGCGCCCGAGGTGATGGAGCGCATGGCGCAGCGCATTCCCGGCGCCGAATACCGCTGCCTGCCGGATGTCGGCCACCTGGCCTGCATGGAGCGGCCGGCGCTGTTCAACGAAGCGGTGCTGGATTTCCTGCAGCGGCGCTTCCCCGTGCACTGAACCACGCCGCTTCCCGGCAACGCAACACAAGAACCGCCGCAGCGCCGCCACCGCATCCGGCGCGAGCAGGAAAACAGGAGACCGCGACATGCCATCCGGACAGCTCGACTTCATTCCCGCCATCGGTACGGCGGACTTTACCCCGCAACAAGCGCGCCTGCTGGCGCTGGCCAACCGCCTCGGCCGCGAGCGCTTCGCCGCGCGCGCAGCCACCTGGGACCGCGAGGCCAGCTTCCCCTTCGCCAACTATGCCGACCTGCGCGAGGCCGGCCTGCTGGCCCTGTGCGTGCCGCAGGCGTTCGGCGGCGAGGGCGCGGACTTTGCCACCTACTGCATGGTCGGCGCCGAGATCGGCCGCTTCTGCGGGGCCACGGCGCTGACGTACAACATGCATATCTGCTCGACCATGTGGACCGGCGTGCTGTCCGACGGCATCGACATGACGCCTGAGCAGCGCGCCGAGCACGAAGCCCGGCGCGAGCTGCATTTCTCGCGCGTGGTGCGCGATGGCGCGGTCTATGCGCAGCCGTTCTCCGAAGGCTCCGCCGCTGCCGCGGGCAAGGCGCCGTTCGGCACCACCGCGCGCAAGGTCGAGGGCGGCTGGGTGCTGAACGGGCGCAAGATCTTCGCCTCGCTGTCGGGCGCGGCCGACTACTACGGCATCCTGTGCACCGAGGACCGCGGCGACCAGCATCCCGACATGCGCGACACGCTCTATATCGCCGTGCCCGGCAAGGCGGAAGGGCTGACCGTGACCGGTGAGTGGGACCCGATGGGCATGCGCGGGACGGTATCGCGCACGCTGCTGCTCAAGGACGTGTTCGTGCCCGACCATGAGCAGCTGATGCCGCGCGGCGTCTACTACCGTGCCGCGCAGACCTGGCCGGCAATGTTCTTCACGCTGTCGCCGACCTACCTGGGCGTAGCCCAGGCTGCCTACGATTTCACCGTGCAGTACCTGCGCGGCGAGGTGCCGGGCCAGCCGCCGGTCAAGCGCCGCATGTACCCGACCAAGCAGATCGCGGTGGCGCAGATGCGCATCCAGCTGGAAACCATGCGCTCGATCTTCTGGCGCGTGATCCATGAGGCCAGGCCCAATCCGACCAAGGACGAGCGCCTGCGCCTGTACGCCGCGCACTACACCGTGATGGAAGGCGCCAACGACATCGCCCGGCTGGCGATCCGCACCTGCGGCGGCCAGTCGATGCTCAAGGACCTGCCGCTGGAGCGGCTCTACCGCGACTCGCGCTGCGGTGCGCTGATGCTGCCCTGGACCGCCGAGCTGATCCTGGACCGCATGGGGCGCGAGACCCTGTACGAATCCGGCGAGCGCGACGAATGAGCGCCGCCAGCCGCGCCATGCGCGCGGGCGCCGCCGGGCTAGGCGCGCTGCCGGCCATGCTGCATGGCCATGCCGCCGCGGCGCCGGGGCGGCCGGCGTTGCACTACCTGGGCCGCACCTTCACCTACGGCAAGCTGTGGCGGCGCGTCGAGCGTGCCAGCGCCCACCTGGCAGCGACGTGGGGCATCCGCGCGGGCGACCGCGTCGGCACGCTGTGCCTGAACCACGAGTTGCAGCTGGTGCTGCTGTTCGCCTGTGCGCGTGTCGGGGCGATGTTCGTGCCGCTGAACTACCGGCTGGCGCCGGCGGAGCTGCGTACCATTGCCGGCCACGCGCAACTGGCCGCGCTGTTCCATGACGAGCGCCATGCAGGGCTGGCGCAGGAGGCTGGCAGCGGCTGCCAGGTCGCGCATCTCGACCGGCTGATCGACCATCCCGCGCCGTTCGGCGTGGCCCATGCGCCGGTGCCGGACGATGCGCCGCTGCTGCTGGCCTACACCTCCGGCACCACCGGCAAGCCCAAGGGCGCGGTGCATACGCAGGCCGGGTTGCTGGCCAATGCGCGCGCCAGCTGGTGGGCGCACGGCATGACCGCGGACGACCACGTGCTGTCGGTGCTGCCGATGTTCCATGTCGGCGGGCTGTGCATCCAGACGCTGCCGGCGCTGCTGGCCGGGGCGCAGGTCACGCTGCACGACCGCTTTGCGCCGGACGCCTGGCTCGGCGCGGTCGCGCAGGCGCGGCCGAGCCTGTCGCTGATGGTGCCGGCCACGCTGCGCGCGGTGCTTGAGCATCCCGGCTGGCCCGGGGCCGACCTGTCGGCGCTGCGCGGCGTGATGGCAGGTTCGTCGACCATCCCGCTGTCGTATATCGAGGCCTTCCATGCGCGCGGCGTGCCGCTGGGGCAGGTCTATGGCGCGACCGAGACCGGTCCGGTGTCGGTGGTGCTGAAGCTGCAGGATGCGATGGCCCGGCCTGGCTATGCCGGCTGGCCGCAGCCGGAGGCGCAAGTCCGGCTGGCCGGTCCGGACGGTGCCGAGGTGGCGCCGGGCGAGGTTGGCGAGCTGTGGGTGCGCGGCGCCAACGTGATGGCTGGCTACTGGAACCAGCCTGATAACGGCCTGCCCGACGGCTGGTTCCATTCCGGCGACCTCGCGCACCGCGATGCCGGCGGCTGCATCGAAGTCGTCGGCCGCAGCAAGGACATGATCATCTCGGGTGGCGAGAACATCTATCCCGCCGAGATCGAGAACGTGCTGGCCGGCCTGCCCGGCGTGCAGGAGTGCGCGGTGGTCGGCGTGGCCGATGCGCGCTGGGGCGAGGTGCCGGTGGCGGTGATCGTGCCCGCGCCGGGCGCGCCGCGCGACGCGCTGGGCGCGGAGCCGCTGCGCGAACTGCTGGCCACGCGCATTGCCCGCTTCAAGCTGCCGCGCGAGGTGGTGCTGCTGGAGGACCTGCCGCGCAGCGCGCTGGGCAAGGTGCTCAAGCCGCAACTGCGCGCGATGCTGGAGGCGCAGCGCCAGCCTGGCTGAATCTGCTGCAAGGGCGCCAATCTGCGCTTATGCTTGAGGCCGTGACACCACAGACGACAACGCAAGGGGGCGGCGCAAATGGAACATGGACTTGAAACGGCCACGCTGGGGGGCGGGTGCTTCTGGTGCCTGGAAGCGGTCTACCAGCAGGTCGATGGCGTGGTGGCGGTGGAGTCCGGTTATACCGGCGGGCACGTGGATCACCCGACTTACCAGCAGGTTTGCGAGGGGGATACCGGGCACGTCGAGGTGGTCCGTGTCACCTTCGATCCGTCGGTGATCAACTATCGCCAGATCCTGGAGATCTTCTTTGCCATCCATGACCCGACCACGCCGGACCGGCAGGGCAACGACGTGGGGCCGCAGTACCGGTCGGCGATCTTTACGCATTCGGAGGCGCAACGGGCCACGGCGGAATACGTGATGCGGGAGTTGGCTGCCGCCAAGGTCTTTGATGCGCCGATCGTGACGCAGGTCGAGCCGGAGCAACCGTACTGGCGCGCCGAGGCAAGTCACCAGAACTACTACCAGGATCATCCGAGCCAGGGGTACTGTGCCTTTGTGATCTCGCCGAAACTGGCCAAGTTTCGAAAGCAGTTTGGGGGCAAGTTGAGGAAGTAGGGACCGGGCGCTGGGTCGGCGCCAAAAGCCGACCCTAGTTTCCCTGCGCAAACATCGCGTAACCGACCACGGCCGCGGTTTGCGGATCGTCCGCGAGGTAGTCGAGGTAATCCGAATAGTCCAGGCAGGCTTCGTTGCCGGTATTGATGAACTGGTGGAAGCCCACGTCCATCTGCCTTCCTGTGGCGTAGACGATGGCGCAGACGTTGCCGCTCTGGGTCAGCAGGCTCACGGCACCCGGGCCGTCCTGCGGCGGGAACGCGCGGAACGTGGTGGCAAATGCGGTGATGGCGCGCGTGGTCAGGTTGGCCAGCCCCATGCAGTTGGGTCCGGCGATTGCCATGCCGCTCTCGCGGGCGAAGGCCGCAAGTGCGGCCTGGCGCCCGGCACCAGCTTCACCGGCCTCGGCAAAGCCCGAGGCGTAGACGATGGCGGCACGGACGCCGCGGGCATGGCAGCGCTGCAACTGCGGCAGCACCTCGTCCGCGCCGAGCTCCAGCACCGCCACGTCAGGCACCTGCGGCACGGATTCGATATCGGGATAGCACGCCAGGCCGGCGATCTCGGCATAGCGCGGATTGACCGGATACACCTGACCCTGGTATCCAAGGCGCTGCAGGTGGTCCAGCGCCACGCCGCCGATGCGGCTGGTATCGCGCGAGGCGCCGACAATGGCTATCGAGGCAGGATCAAGCAGCTGCGGCAGGGCGGCGCGGCCCGGTGTGCGCGCCGTAGTGGAAAGGGGCATCGTCGTCTCCATCCTTCCTCGGTTGGAAGGTGCCCCGATTCAAGCCGATCGCGTGGGTGGGGACAAGCGCATGGCCTCCAGCTGTGCATATTATGCACAAGTGTTCAGGCGGTGATGGCCGTTGCCTGCGGGAGCGGCCTATCGGCCACTGTGCACTGCCGGCAAGCGATTCACCGCGCCAGCCTCGCAATGATCGACTCGGCCAGCCGCACGCAACTCAGCGGCGCGCAGCCCTCGGCGTTGTTGCTGACAATGACGATGGCAGGCTGCCCCGCGCGCAGCGTGCGTGCCACCACATCGGCAATGGCATGGCGGGTGTCGGGGTCGTCGTCGACGATGCGGTCGAAGGGTGCGTACAGCTTTTCCGCGTAGGCGTAGGGCCGGCCCCCATGCAGCATCCAGCGCAGCACCAGCGGGCCTGGCGCTTCCTCGTCCATCAGCGCCTGCGCCGCGGCCTGGCGCGGCACCGGCGGCAGGCGGTCGCGTGCCGACAGGCAGAAGCGCACCCCGTGGCGGCGCAACAGCCGGATATAGCGTGGCGTCAGCAGTGCTGGGTCGCGCAGCTCTACCGTGTAGCACGCATGCGGGGTGATCGACGGATCGAGTGCCGGCAGCGCGCCCAGGAAGGCATCGAGCCGCTCCAGGAACACGGCGCTGTCGGCCAGCGGACCCATCGGCGACAGCTGGAACAGCAGCGGCCCGCATTTGCTGCCCAGCCCGCTGGTGGCGGGCACGATGAAGTCGCGCACCGCGATCTCGGCATCGAGGAAGGCAGCGTTGGCCAGCCGGCCGGCGCCGTCGGAGCCGCGCAGCCAGGCATCGCAGACGCTGGCGGGCGCCTTGACCAGGAAGCGGAAGCCGTCGGGGACCTGCGCGGCATAGGACAGGTAGTCCGCCAGCGGGATCGGCCCGTAGAAGCCGCGGTCGATGCCGGCGGCACGCAGCAGCGGATGGCGCGAATATGCGGCCAGGCCCTTGCGTGACAGCAGGCTGTCGCCGTACTCGCCGTCATAGACCAGCCCGTTCCAGCCGGGGTAGGCCCAGGAGGATGTGCCGAAGTACAGGTTCGATGGCAGCTGCGCGGCGAGCGCGCACAGGGTTTCGTCCGCCTGTGCGGGTTGCACGCTCTTGCCACGCGCAGGTTTGCCGGAGGGGGCGGCGGGCGGCTCCGCAGGGGCAGGTGG
>NZ_JBYTAH010000128.1:0-9375 GCF_058787975.1 Cupriavidus sp. FW305-26 | reverse complement strand
AAGTCGTTGAAAGTAAACGCCTTTCCTGGGCGCTCTGGTCGCTTGGGAAGGTCAAAGATGTGTAAAACCGCATGGGTAAAGCCTTGCTGCAGGCGGTTCTTCGGTTGAGGAGAGCGCGCCCTCACCTCGCCTCCAGCATTGCCTCCTCATTCGTATCGATGTCCACGAGCGGGGGCGGGCTCTGCTCCCGGCGGCGCCAGGTCGACCCGCCAGCGCTGCGTCAACTTCCTGGCCTGATGTTCGCCGAATTGGCGGACCAGATGTTCCAGCAGATCGTCCTGCCGTGGTTGGCCAAACACCATGCGATACAGGACCAGGCTTTTCTGCACGCGCCGGTAGCGTTGTTCTTCCTTGCTATAGGGCATCGTGAAAACGCGGCGCTCCACCTTCACGCCGTCTGCCGGTTCGTAGATCCAGTACGGCACCAGGTCCGACGCTCCCGCGTCGCGGTTTGTGCGCGCCAAGTCGAACAGGCATTCCCATGGATCCGCGCCTTCTCGCCACTCGGACCGTAGTGAATCGAGACCGAATGCGCGCGCCACGTTCTTGCGCACGGCATAGCCTTTGTAGCGGTGCACGCGCCCTTCGCGCTGCTCCAGGTCGACGGGGTTCGACGGCAGATTCCAGTGGACCAGCGAATGACACCACGTATGGAAATCGAGCCCTTCCTGCCCGACCGACGTTGATGCGAGAACGAATGGACGGAATGGCGAATTGAACGCCGCACGGACCACATCCTTGCGCGCGAGCGCACTGTCTTCCTGATCCTGCTTGCCAAAACGCAGCGCATAGTGACACCGCATGGAGAATGGACGCACTTCTGGCGGGGTGACGGTCGTGTCCAGTTCGTCGGGCCGCAACAACGAGGTGCGGATCGACATCGCATCGAACATCGCATTGCCGATGCCAGCGACGGCTTCTCTGGCTGAGGCACCGGTCAGGCCCAGCGATTCGAGCAATCCATGCGCGTATTCGTCAAGCACGGCTTGCAGATTGCCGTCGGCGCCATAGTGCAGCACACGCTGCCAGTACGAGTCGTCCGCATCGTCGGACTGCAGCAGGCCTATCACGGCCGGAGCGTTGAACTGGCTGCGCAATCCCTCCGCCACCCTGCCTGCGGCGGTGAGCAGATCCGTATCTGCCCAGGTTATCTGAGTCGGCCGGCGCAGCGCGCGCATTGCGCACACCGCATGGCCGGAAAGCGCAAGATCCGCCAGGATGTCGAAAAGATCGTCCGGCATGCGCCCCAGCTCGGAAAGCCTGCCATCCCAGGCTTCAAGCCAATGCTCGACGTGTTGCGCGAACCCGCCGGAGGCCTCCGCGTCGTCATCCGTCTTTGCCTTCGCCCATTGCGTTGCGCACCATGCGCGATGCGCGGGATAACGGTCGGCATCGGCCATCGCAAGCGCGGCCCAGTACCAGCGCCTGTCTGCCGAGCCTTCTGTCGTGGTGGCGGGCAGCACGCTGGTCAAAGTTGTGCGTAAGCGCTCTGCGGCAACCGCGCGGACTTGGTCGAAAGTCGGCCGCGACGGCGAGTCAAGCGCGAGCGTCAGGGGGTCGACCATCTCGGCCAGTGTCGGCGACGGGTACATGAGCGCCAGCGCCATCATGCCGTGGTAGCGACCGTCGCCGCTGCGGCTGAACCGCAAACGCTGCGTGAGTTGCCTTGGCATGGATTCGTACTTCAGCTCACGCCTGTTCCGTGCCAGCATCTGGCGCTCCGTGACGTAGGAGAGTGCGGCCGCGATCGCATCAGGCACCATGTTCCAGCTGGAGAACACCAGTGTCTTACTGACACTCTGTTCGCCTTCGTAGGCACCCTCCGGCTTCCAGTACGCCAGGGACGGCGGCATCCACAGCATACGCCAGAGGCCGAGCCGCTCGATCTCGTCGACAAGCAGCCGCAGGCGCGGATTGGCGGGGTCCAGCACCCCGTATTCGTCAAGTGTCGCACTACGCAGCAGACGCGCCGAACCCTCCGATACCAAGCCGGAAACCGCGCCCTGCGTGCGCACGAAATCAGCCACCGTTTTGTCCTTGAAGACGTAGCCCTTCATGAAATTCAGCAGGTACGGGCTTGATTTCCAGTACTCCATCGGTTCGTGCGCGCCGACGTGTGTGGCGATGCGATCCAGCATACGCCAGTCGCGCAGGTCGTTGGTTTCCAGGCGCAGCGGTTCAAGCCGCTCGGCCACCATTGCATCCTGCCCGTGTGTCGCGTTGACGCGTTCGGTGCGGCACATGACCTGCTTCAGCATGGATTCAATGCGGCGCTTGACCGCGTCAAGCCGGGCGAGTCCGGCTTCATCCTGTGCACTGAGCAAGCCTTGTCGAAAAGCGCGCAGCGCGCCTTCAATCTCGGAGACCAAGGCGGTATCATCAAAAAGAAAGCCAAGTGTCCCGAGGAAATCGCGATAGTGATCCTCCTCGTCCAGATCCGACGCGTACATCTTGTAAGGCGTGGCGGACAGCAGCAGCACGCGAAGATCGTCGGAATAGTTGAACAGCGCGTGCGCAAGCTCCGCGGCCGGATTGTCTTCGGGCGCGTCAAGCAGATCGCGGAAACGCTGGAACTCGTCAAGGATTACCAGATTCGGCGTCAGGGCATCAAGGCAGCACTTCGCGAGGCTTTTCCGAAGATCGCCAACGACCGCGAGGCGCCGTTGCTGGATGGCAGCATCAATGGTGCGACGACCATCATGGAATATGTCGGCGAGCAAGGTCAGCTCTTCCGCCAGGCGGGGATCCGCCAGTACGGTGTCACGATAGCTGCGTGCAATATTCTCGTCGAACTCCAACGAGGTCTTGACGTCCTCGAACCAGCCGTCACCAGCGTTGAGCTGCAGCAGCCTGCACAAGCCTCTACTTGCGAAGCGGCCCCCATGCATCAGCATCTGGTAGATCAGCATGCGCTCGAGCTTCTGGCCACCTCGCTGGCCGTGCTCGAACGTGGTGCCCGGCGTGAAGCTGATGAAGTTGAGGCGGCTGTCGTGCAACGCCTCGAACTCCAGCGGCAGCAACGTCAGCCGGGTCGCCTTCACAAAGGCGGGCTGTCCGCTGATGTTGAGACGCCTGACGTTCTGCGCCGCAATGTCGGCGTTTGAGCAGACGTAGATCACGTTGATCCGCTCAAGGGTGCCGCGCAGATGCTGGATGGCCCGTGCAATTACACCACGTGCCACCATGGTCTTTCCAAGGCCTACTTCGTCGGCGACCAGGAATCGGCGCGCGGGCTGCGCATCCTCGAACATGCGACGGAACGTGTAGTCGACGGTGCGCCGCTGGAAATCCTTCAGACTGCCGAGTACGTTCTCGATGGACTCGTCGTGGTTCATTTGCACACTCCGCTGCCAATTGCGTCATCAAAGACGCGCCAGATATCCAGAAAGTCCTCGGGAACGAGCGTCTCTTCGCCGTCTTTTCCTGTCTGCTGCAGACGGGCAATCACCGTGGATATCTCCTGCATGCGGTCGGGGTCGCGGGCAAACGCGCGCGTCAACGATTCAAACAATGGCGTCGGTTCGGCAGCGCCGGAGAACGCTGGCGCGGCGGCGGTACCGGCATCGCGTGGCAACGGACGCATGCCATCCCAATCACCCAGCAGAAGCATCAGGTAGCGTACAAAACCGTCGCGGTTCCGGAGGATCTGGCGCATCAGTGCCGCCTCGCGATTCGTCGGCGGATTGACAAGCGGCAGGTCGAGGCCAAAGCTGAGGGCATGCTCTCCCAGCCTAATGTGGAGGCCTGTGAGCGACGTGACTTCCTGCGCGGCATAAACGCCGAGGCTGGTCTCGCCAACTGCGGGTGTGATAGCCATTGCCCGGTCCTGACTGACGGTCAGGAGCCATGCCGATGCGGAAATGTCCTCTGGCAACGTCAGGGCTGGTGATTGCAGGAAGAGGCGCCAGTCGCCGTCGCAAGGCTCGCAGCGCACGCGCAGATCGGCCCTGGACAGCAATTGCCGGCACGCCTCGAGACGTTCCTCGGCCTCTCGGGCGGCAATGACGGAGGCGTCCGGAATCGAAGGCTGGTATGGCGTCAGGATGTCCCGGATGCCGTCGTCGGACAGCCATGCTTCGGGTCGACCTACCTTGCTGTGCTTGCCAATCAGTTCCACCATGAACTCGACATTCATGCCATGGATGAGCGCCGCATTCGTTGCGTTCGCCGAGCCGACGAACAAATGCGTGTCCCACGCGCGGCGCATCACCAACGCCTTGGCGTGGAGCCCGCGCAATTGATCGGTACGATCTTCCTCCTGGTCTCCGGTTTCCGCCTGCTCATCCAGCACCATGACGTTGTCGAAGCCCGGCGCAGTGACAACATCGGGACAGCCATCCAGTTCCTCCGGCCGGCTGATCAGGAAGAGCGCACTGTCCGTCTTGCGGCGCAATTCCGCCAGCGCGCGTGGGCTGACAAACGGCGAGATCACACCCAGCTCGTGCGACTCCGGGAGATCCCATGGCGTCGGCTTGCGTCCAATACCCAAGGGGTGGAATTTGAGCGATTCGAAATTTCCGGGAAGATTCCAATCACAATACAAGCATTCCCCGATGAGTTCCTCGATGAGAACTCTTCGCGGCGCGGGAACTTCCTTGGTGCAATAGGCGGGCAACGCGCTGAGGAACTTTCCAAGTGGCTTGTTGACGACGAGTTGCTTGCGCCCCGGGCTGCCTTCCAGTACCAGGCTCAGATCCCACGACGCATCCGCCGTGATGTTGCGGGACAGCACGAGAAGCCGCAGAACGGGCGGCATCTTCTCGCCAGCGGTGAACCGGAGAATCCAGACCTTCGGATGGAATGCGCCACCATGTGGCGCGCGCGCTTCGAAGATCATGTCTTCGAGCAGCCCTATCAATGCATGCGGCTGCTGGGGAGCCTGGATGCGGCTGCGTTCCGCAAAAATTGTCAGCCGGCCTGCGGTGCGCCGAAGCGCTTCCAACAGTCGGATCGGATCGGCCAGCTGGCGTTCGGATTCCGATGTGGCCAACCACGCCAGATGGAGCGGAATAGCCAGCAGAGTATTCAGGTCAAGTGAATACGTCGTGGCAATGCCGGTATCGAACTGATAACCGGCAGGCGGCGTCAGGGCGTCGGTCAGCAGGCTGCGCGTATTGGCGTTGATCATGCGTTCAGCCCCGTCTTGAGATCGGTGAGGAACTGACGCGCGGTGTGCCAGCGATAGCTCAATGGCGTCAGGCCGGAGGCGCCGCCCCACTGCGACAGCGCGGCTCGATTGGAAAAGCGTGATCTCGGGCCTTTGAGGCGGGATTCGCGCTGCATTACCAGAAGGCGCGCCCTTGTGGACTGGCCGATGCCGCTGTCGTGCAGGCACAGGCAGGCGTGCCAATCTTTGACGAACCCTTTCGTCGTCGACGAAATGCCATGACCCTTGCCCATCACGGCAGGCCAGAACGTTTCCAAATCCCAGTCAGGAAGGCTTGCTTCGTTGGCTCGCGCCTGCCATTGGTCGAGGTCCACCGCGTATTGATTCACCAGGTGCTGGCGCTCGCTCTTCTCGGCGAGTTGCAAGTTATAAATCAGCGCCGCCCCATGAATCAGCAAGGCAAAGAGCCGCGCCTGATCCAGCAACTGTCGGATGGATTCCGGAAACGCCCCGAAGCGCGGATGCAACCATGGAAAACTCGCGTCTACTGATTCTTGTGCGCGGCCCAGATCCAGTGCGAGCCATGTCAGCAGGGAGTCCGGGTGCGTTGCGCGCCAGCGATCGATCATGAAGTCGGACTCCTCAGGCGTCAGGTCGAAGCTGGCTTGTTGTGGGAAGTCCTTCGGTTTGAGTGACATGAGATGTGGATGCCATGTCACCGACGAACGCCCCAGTTCCCATTCGTCACCGCCATCCGCGTGTCTCTGCCGCCGGGGATAGAATCTGTCCACCTGTCGGTAATAGTCCTGTTGGCCACCCTCGAAACGACGCAGCCCCCACGATCCAAGTCCGGCCCAGTAGACGGAACTGGGCAGGCGCTTGAGGGAGGTACCAGCCTCCTTGCCGAACACTCCCGACGCATCGGAGCGAGCCAAGACTGCGGCGAGCCCCAGCTCCTGCTCCCTCGCGGCGACTTCGAACCGGTCGGCGGCAATATGGCGCTTCTCCAGCGCACCATAGACCCAGGGTACGAAGAGCATATATCGCAAGCGTGTCTGAATGGTGGAGGTACCGGGAAAAAGCTGGTCGGCGATGGCATCACGGATGCCGCCAATGCCTAGCTCGTCGCGCGATTCTTTCTCGCGGAACAATGCCAGCAGTCGGAAGCTGCGATCTCGCGCGGCGCTATCGTGATCGAGCCAGGTCAAAGATGAAGGCAAGTTGCTTTCCCAAAGATGAGAGTAACGGCAGGGACAAAACTCGACGCACTGGCGCAGCGGTGTTTTGGCATGCGGGCATGCTTCGGCTCTCGCCCACCAGGCAAGCCGGATACATGCGTGCAGACCACTTCTCATCACTAAAAGAGGCTTGCAGAAAGCGTCGGGTCCATACATGCACCGAAAACAAAGGGATACGTAAAAAAACGGCGCCGGTTGGCGCCGTTTTCTGCTCAGTTATTCAGAGCAGTAAATCGATCCGATCTGCAATTTTTATTGCTAGATGCTTGAAATCCTTTTTTGCATCCTGCACCGCATTAGCATGACTGCCAATAGCGCCGTCAGCAGACGTAAGATTAAAGATCGGCTTACGATTCTCTTGACCAAGGGGGATAAGACTGCGGTAGTGTCTAATGGTGGCAAGACAATACGGGTCATCTTCTTGCTTCATACCTGGCACTGGCTCTTCCTGCAGCACCGCGGTCCTATAAACCGCAGGAATTCGCTGCACCCATTTATCATAGGCTCTTACTGGGCGATCAAGTCGAACCCCATGCTGTTGGCACAAATATCCGATCGGAAGCATATTACCTTTAGGCAGACTAAAATCCGGATGCGCCTCCATGTCCGCACTAAAATCCCAGTTGTCAAGTCGCTTTTTCCAAAGCCCCTTCCAACTCCTCAGTGTCGGGCCCAAATTATTTAGACCTTGCAAGGAAAAAAGGTCAGCGCCAAGGGGAATTGCCACATAATCTGTAGCCAACAAGACTGATCGGTTAATGGCACCAAGATTGGGACCAATATCAACTAAGATCAGATCCGCTTGCACCTTCTCCGCAGCCATCTGCATCACTTGCCAAAATGAAGTGAGGATGCGCATTGGGCGATATAGATTTGCATCCCCCATGCTAGCTGGCCACTCTCCCGAGAGAGTATCCTCGAAGCTCGACAACGCAACATCACCTGGAAGCAAATACAAGTCGGTTCCGACCCGTTGCAAAGTTGGTGGAGCTATGTCTCCAACACCCGTCAGAGGCTTAACACATCGAAAGATCGTTGAGCCCGGTTGCTGTTTTTCCCAAAGCCGCTCAATCGCTTCATCGTCGAGGAAAGCAGCCGTCAAGTTGGCTTGCGGATCCAAGTCCGCAACGACCACTCGCTTTCTGAGACTGGCGAACATCCACGCAAGATGGTAGATGAGAGAGGTCTTGCCAACTCCGCCTTTATTATTGAAAAATGTCAGTACAGGAGTACTCACGATTTCCCCCGAAGCACACAAACCACAGCCGTCTGAGTAGTTTCAAATTCGGGTTCCGGATTACCATTTGCCTGCATAGCACGCCGCGCCGTGGCAATACCCCGCCCAAATGCCTGAATAAATCCAAAGGTCTTCAGAACGTCTGCAACGTTTGGATTTCGATAGTCCGTCACACCAGGTCGTCCAAAATTTTCAACCGTCACGTTGCCGTATGGTCCACCGGGACTATTGATTTCAACCCGATCGTTAAACCAATAAACACGAATGGGCGTATGAGTTCCCTCATAGACACGATGCAGGACCGCGTTATACAAAATCTGTTGTAAGGCTGCCTGTGGATATGGCGTTTCGACTTGGTGTGTGGCTGCCGCCGTAATATCGATCGCAATCCTGTTATGTGCTTTCAGTTTCTCTTCGGCACGCCGAAGCACTTCCACGATACCGCCTCTGATCTCTTCCTCGTCAATAACTGCATCAGCGAGCTCCAAACCATCAATTCGTAGAAATTGAATATAGGCACCAGGAAGGAAGTCCTGCGGACTCTTTCCTATAGCGAGGAGACCGACGACAGTCGGTGTGGGGTCATCGGGAGAGGCGATCATCCGACAGGAGGCAAGTCGTTCTTCATAGCTACGGCCGTTAGCCTCAAGAACGTCGTCAGCAAAGGCTTGAGGCAGATATTCGTTCTCAAAGATGCTTTTCGAGATATCAGAAAGCTTTGCCGAGGGCACGGGATTGATGTCAAACGGCAGATTCTTGTAGCGCCGCTTCTCGTTGAGAATGCGCTCCTCCTGCGCGTTTGCTAAGGCTCGACGAGGGCCTGTACGAATCCAAATGCGCCCGTCATATTTCACCGGCGGAGAATCGGAAGGCATGACGGTGACCACGGCGACCTCCGCGCCCTTCAATTCTCGCCGTTCAACGCTGAGGGCCGGAAGGGGCAAAATATTGCCATCAGTCTTCATGTCGGCCAGAGCACGCAAAAGCTCATCGGTCACCTCAAGGCCCGATGGCTCCCCATTGTCCTTAACACCGATGAATAAGACACCTGGCCGATTGTGCCCCGCTAGATCGTTTGCAAATGCGCAAACGGCCTGTCGCGCCTTCTTGGGCACGTCCCCTTTGAACGATTCCTTGCGTTCCGCGTGATCCGACTCAATCTCGTTAAGGAGTTCGAGCAGTTCCTCGTCTGTCAGCCGTTGCATATGGTCCTTCTCGTCAGAGCGCTCGAACACTTGAGCAACTCGCGAAGTCTGTCGCCGTGCCTTTTCTCGCGCCTTACGGTTCATGCCGGTCCCAACCGGCTAAAGCGTCATTTTGCCCGATCCACTGAACAGAGGCACGAGAATCGCCCCACGACGTGACGTCCGGAAAACTTTGCAGGACTTGCGCGATTTTGCGCCGAGTCCTGGATCCTGCGGATTGCAGCATACAGCGCCCTTGCGGCCAGTTAGCTTTAGATGGGGATCTCCCTTTCGTGCGAAAAGTGGCGGTGATCACCCGAAGAGCCGCCTGCAAGCAAGGCTTTGCCCCTTTCGCACGACAAGGGGTATTGCAACTCATTGATTTTCAATGGCTTTGTGGGCCAGACCGCCACACGAGTACGATCCCCCTTTGTGCGTGAAGGCTCTTATCCGACCCGGAAAAACTCCACACTCTGCCCCGCATTGACCGCCCGCTGCAGCCAGTCGGGCATTTCCCCGTGCCCGTCCCATTTCTGTCCCGCAGCGTTGCAGTAGCAGACCACCGGCGGCGGCGCGGGTGGCGGCGGAGGCGAAGGCGGCGGCTCGGGT
>NZ_JBYTAH010000127.1:0-9995 GCF_058787975.1 Cupriavidus sp. FW305-26 | reverse complement strand
CTGCCCGCCCATGCCCCGGCAGCGCACGCCGCGCGCGGTATCGCCCTGCTGACGTTCGCCTTTGCGCTCAGCCAGTTCTTCCGCTCCTGCCTGGCGGTGATGGCGCCCGAACTGCAGCATGATTTCGGGCTGTCGCCGGCGGGCTTTGGCGCACTGTCTTCGTCGTTCTTCCTGGCCTTTGCCGTGACGCAGATCCCGGTGGGCATTGCCTTCGACCGCTACGGCGTGGGCCGGCCGACCGCGCTGCTGCTGGCGGTGGGCGCGGTGTCGTCGATCCTGTTCGTGCTGGCGCCAAACGGCGCGGCGGCCACGCTGGCGCAGGTAGGGCTGGGGCTGGCATGCGCGCCGGTCTTCATGGGCCTGCTGCATTTCGCCTCCGAGCAGCTGTCCGAGCGCGACTACACCCGCGTGGTCAGCCGCTCCAATGCCATGGGCATGATCGGCGCGCTGTGTGCCACGGCGCCGCTGGGCTGGGCCATCTCGCTGATCGGATGGCGCCCGTCGATGGCGGTATCGGCGCTGGGCATGGTCGCGGCCTGCTATGGTGTGTGGCGCTTCGTGCGCGACCAGGGCCATGCCGAGGCCCGCAGCGCGTCGTGGCCGGCGATGCTGTCGGAAAGCCTGCAGCTGCTGAAGCTGGCGCCGCTGTGGACGCTGATTCCGCTGTGCGTGGCGATGTCCGCCGGCACCGCCTTCCGCAATGCCTGGAGCGGCCCCTACCTGGCCGACGTGTTCGGGCTGGGCTCGGCGCCGCGCGGAGTGGCGCTGGCGCTGCTGAGCCTGGCCGGCTTCCTGACCGCCTTCCTGCTGCCGGTGCTGGTCCGCCGCAACACGCTCAAGACCGCCATCGCCGGCTGGTCGTGCTTTGCCATGTCGGGCTCGTTCCTGCTGGCGCTATGGCCGGACAGCGGCATCGGCTACGGCGTGGCGATGATGGCGCTGCTGTCGACCATCGGCATGCTGCACCCGCTGGTGATGGCGCAGGGCCGCGGGCTGATCACGCCGTCGCGGCGCGGGCGCGGGCTGGGGCTGCTCAACACCTTTGTGTTCCTGGGATCGGCGCTGACGTCATGGGGCTACGGGCTGATCGCCAATGCCGGCCATGTGCGCGGCTGGCCGCTGCCTTCCACCTATGCGGCGATCTTCCTGTCCGCGGGCCTGCTGATTGCCGCCGCGCTGGTGCCCTACTTCTTCAGCCAGCCGCATCCCACCAGTCATTAGCCAGACTCAGGCTGCGGCAAGCGCCCTGATCATGTCGGCGATGATGGTGAAGCGGATCACGCGCAGGCAGGCCAGTTCGCCGGCAAACCCGCCGGTGAGCACCGGGCGCTCCCGCGCCATGGCCGCGTTCTGTTGCTCGGCCTGCTCATAGAGCGCCTGCGCGGCCGGCCCGATGCCGCGCAGCATGGCGTCCAGCCGCCGCTCGGCGGTCACGCCGGTCAGGCCCAGCGCGCGCCCTGCCTCCAGCACCAGCGCGCGCGAGAAATCGCTGTAGAACTCCACCCCCAGCACCGGCCAGGCAAAGCGGTGCGCCTGCGGCCAGCCGGTCTTGTCATAGGTGCGGGTGGCGTAAGCCGCCTCGCTGAGCAAATCGTAGAACGGCGCCAGCGCAATGCCGGCATCGGACACCAGGAAGCTCAGGTTCTTCAGGTGCGCGTCCGAATTGCCCACCAGGATGTTGAACACCAGCCAGTCGAACAACCGTGCCCGCGCCACCGCCGGGGCGCGGCACAGCGTTGCCAGTTGCGCCAGCCGCTCGACGCTGCCCTGGTCGTATTTGAAGGTGCGCGGCAGGTTCAGCAGCTGGCAGGCATCGATCGCATGCAGCCGCTGCCACTGCCCTTGCTGCGTGAGATGGCGATCGAAACGGTCGATCAGGTAGACCGGCGACGGCACATAGCGCCGGTGCACGGGCGGCACCTCCAGCTTCAGCCGCGCGGCCAGCGACATCACGAACCACTCGTTGATGACCGAATGCGGATAGATCTCCTGCATCTGGTGGGTCGGCTTCAGGATATGCGTGGACGGCGTATCCGCGCCGGGCTCGAACAGCGCGCCGTCCCGCAGCACCACCGCCAGCTTGTGCTGGGCACCGGCCAGCGACATGCGCTTGACCGCGCCATGCGTGAGCGGCACGCTGGGCAGACTGTGGATGCGGGCGTCGAGCGCGGCATCGCTCAAGGCGCGCAGGGCCGGCGCGGTGGCGGGCCCGCGGCCGGGCGGCAGCAGCGTCAGCGAGCCCGCCGATTCCGCCCCATAGTGGGCCAGCAGGGCAAAGGCATCGGCCTCGTTGCGGATGCTGGCATCGCGTGCCAGCAGCGCACGCTGGCCGTCCTCGGGCAGCAGGTTGTCGAAGTACCACTGCACCGGCCGCAGCGTGCTGCCATCGGCGAGCGCCTCCCGCTGCAGCGGCAGCGCCGGGCTCAGGGCGAAGGCGTGCGGGTTGCCCAGCCACTCCGCGTCATAGCGGAATGACCAGGCATCGCTGGCTTCATGCAGCTCGCCGACCGGCGCTCCGTTGATGCTGGCGACCAGTACGCGCTCAGCCATGCTGGTCGCCTCCCTTGACCGCTGCGCGCCGGTTGCGGCTGCGCGCCTGGCGTTGCCTGAGCTTGGCGAGTTCAGGCGCTACCAGCGGGGCCGCTGCCTCCGGCATATCCACCACCACGCGCAGGCCAAGCCCTTCCAGCACCTGGAACAGCTTGCCCCACTGGATGCCTTCGGCCCCGTTCTCTACGCGCACCATGAAGTTCTCGCTGACGCCGATGGCGCCTGCGGCATCGTCCTGGCGCAGGCCTTGCGCCTTGCGGGCAGCGCGCACGAAGGCGCCGATATCGCCGGGTTCGGTGAGGGTCACTGGCACAAAAATCTCCTTGATTGCAAAGACTTTAGTGTTTCCAGGCGAGGAAATCAAGAAATCTCCCTGATTGCAAAGATTCAAGCCTCTGAACACAGCCGGCTGGCAAAATCTCCTCATTCGCAAAGATTATTGCTGTAGCCGACCGCCGGACACAGCCATTCGCACCGGTGCCGCCTATCGCTTCGCTTGCAAAAAGCCAGACTTATCGATTTAAGAATTCCGCTGGCGCGCTTACACCTTTACCGTTTGTAACACCAACATCCCAGCCCGACCTGGCGACAAGGGACAACGGCTGCGCCCGCGGCCGGCATAACGAGGAGACAAGCTGATGGCATCCCTGATCGCATCCCGGCGCCGCGCCTGGGGCCGCCGCGCATGGCTGGCCGGCATGCTGGCCACCGCGGCCGCAACCGCCTTGCCGTCCGGCGCCAGCGCCGAGACCTGGCCATCGCGCCCGGTCCAGCTGCTGATCCCCTACCCGCCGGGCGGCAGCGCCGACCTGCTGGCCCGCCCGGTCGCAGCCAGGCTGCAGGAGCGCCTGGGCCAGCCCGTGGTGCTGGACTACCGGCCCGGCGCCGGCGGCACCATCGCCAGCCAGGCGCTGGCGCGGGCCAAGCCCGACGGCTACACCCTGATCATGGTGCTGGCCGCCCATGCCATCAATGCCAGCCTGTACCCGAAGCTGCCCTATGACACGCGCAAGGACTTCGCGCCCGTCTCGCTGGTGGCCAGCCTGCCGATGATCCTGGCCGGGAGCCCCTCGCTGCAGGCCACCAACGTGAAGGAGCTGATTGCCGAGGCCAAGGCCGCGCCCGGCAAGCTGACCTTCGCCTCGGCCGGCAACGGCAATACCGGCCACCTGGCGGGCGAATTGTTCGATTCCGTCGCGGGTATCAAGATGACCCACGTTCCGTACAAAGGCAGCGCACAAGTGGTGACGGCAATGCTGTCGGGCGAGGTCCAGCTGACCTTCGACAGCATCTCCACCACCCTGCCGCATGTGAAGAGCGGCAAGCTGCGCGCACTGGCCGTGACCGGCAGCCAGCGCGCCGCGGTCGCGCCCGAGGTGCCGACGCTGGCCGAGGCCGGCGTGCCGGGCATCAGCATCACCGGCTGGTACGCGATGCTGGCACCGGCCGGCACGCCGCAGCCCGTGATCGACCGGCTCAGCACCGAGATTGCCACGGTGCTGCGCCAGCCCGAACTGAAGGCGACGCTGGCCGCCAACGGCTATGAGCCGGTGGGCTCGACGCCCGCCGCGCTGCGCACCCATATCGACGCCGAGATCAACCGCTGGAGCAAGGTGGTGAAGGACTCCGGCGCACAGATCCAGTAAGACTGCTTCGATCCATCATTGCTCATCGGGCGCCGCCAGGCCGGCGTCCGCATTCCCTTGCCGAACATGACCCAACCGACCCCGCTCCAACGCCCCTTTACCACCATGTCCGTGCTCGTGCGCGAGCACGCCACGCAGCGCCCCACGCAGCGCGCCCTGATGCATGGCGAGCGCGTGCTCGACTATGCCGGCCTCGATGCCGCCATGGACCGCATTGCCGCGGCGCTGGCCCGCGACGGCGTGCGCCCCGGCGAGGCCATCGCCATCTGCGCGTCGTCCTCGATCGAATACGCCGCGGTGTACCTGGGCGCGGTGCGCGCAGGCGTGGTCGTGGCGCCGCTGGCACCGTCATCCACGCCGGACGGCCTGGCCGGCATGGTTGCCGACGCGGCAGCGCGCATCCTGTTCACGGATGCCACCGTGGCCGACGTGCTGCAGCCCGTGCGCGACCAGCTGGCCGCCACGCCCATCGTCACGCTGGACGGCAGCGACGCAGGCCAGCCGTACCAGGCCTGGCTGGCACCCGCCGGCACACCGGTGACCGAGCCCGGGATCCGCCCGGAGATGCCGCTCAACATCATCTATTCCTCGGGCACCACCGGCACCCCCAAGGGCATCGTGCAGTCGCACGGCATGCGCTGGGCCCATGTGTCGCGCGGCGCCGCCACCGGCTACGGCACGCATGCGATCACGCTGCTGTCGACGCCGCTGTATTCCAACACCACGCTGGCCAGCTTCTTCCCGACCATCGGTCTGGGCGGCACGGCGATCCTGATGGCCAAGTTCGATGCGGGCCAGTACCTGGCGCTGGCGCAGCAGCATCGCGCCACGCACACCATGCTGGTGCCGGTGCAGTACCAGCGGCTGCTGGCGCATCCGGAGTTCGACCGCCATGACCTGTCGTCCTTCCAGCAGAAGTTCTGCACCAGCGCGCCGTTCAGCCCCGCCCTGAAGGCCGAAGTGCTGCGGCGCTGGCCGGGCGCGCTGACCGAGCTGTACGGCATGACCGAAGGCGGCGGCGGCTGCCTGCTGTTCGCCGACCAGTTCCCCGACAAGCTGCATACCGTGGGGCGCCCCGCCACCGGTGCCGACGTGCGCATCATCGACGACGAGGGCCGCGAACTGCCGCCCGGCAGCACCGGGGAAGTGGTGGGCCGCTCGGCGGCGATGATGAACGGCTACCACAACCAGCCGGAAAAAACCGCCGAGACCGAGTGGCACGACGCGCAGGGCCAGCGCTTTATCCGCACCGGCGACATCGGCCGCTTTGACGAAGACGGCTTCCTGGTGCTGATGGACCGCAAGAAGGACATGATCATCTCGGGCGGCTTCAACATCTACCCGAGCGATCTCGAGGCGGTGGTGCGCGAACACCCGG
Source organism: Cupriavidus sp. FW305-26 (assembly GCF_058787975.1). Lineage (NCBI taxonomy): Bacteria > Pseudomonadati > Pseudomonadota > Betaproteobacteria > Burkholderiales > Burkholderiaceae > Cupriavidus > Cupriavidus sp. FW305-26. Next base: position 4,421 of record NZ_JBYTAH010000127.1, on the reverse strand, counting down.
CGGTGGCCGATGTGTCGGTGGTGGGCGTGCCGTCGGAGCGCTGGGGCGAGACCCCGGTGGCCTTCGTCGCGCTGCGCGCCGGCGGCGGCGCCACGGCACAGGACGTGCTGGCCTGGGCCAACCAGCACCTGGGCAAGACCCAGCGGCTGGCCGCGATCCATGAGGTGGAGAGCCTGCCGCGCAGCGCCATCGGCAAGGTGCTCAAGCGCGAACTGCGCGACCGCATCACCGGCGCCTGACGCGCCGCGCACGGCACAAGCGCAAGCATCCACACAAAAAGTTGGCGAGGATGCTTGCGCAATCAAAAAGGCGTCTCTATAATTCGCGCCTTCGCTAGGCTCGTAGCTCAGCTGGTTAGAGCACCACCTTGACATGGTGGGGGTCGTTGGTTCGAGTCCAATCGAGCCTACCAACGCACAACGGAACACGGACGGTACGCATTGCGCACCGTCCGTTTTTCTTTTCCGGCGCCGCTTTCAGGTGCCGATGCCGAACTCCGCCAGCACCGCTTCGGTATGCTGGCCCAGCGCCGGCGCATTCCCTGCCGGCCGTTCCGATCCTGCCATGCCTGGCAGGTTGGCCCACGGCACTTCGCCGATCCCAGCCAGCGGCAGCCGGCCGAACACGCCCGCCTGCGCGCATTGCGCGCTCTGCGGCAGGTCCCGTGCATGGCCCACGCGCGCGAACAGCACATCGTGCTCGGTCAGCAGCGCCTCCCAATGCGACAGCGGCTGTGCTGCAATCGCCTGCGCCACGCGCCGGCCCAGCTCCGCCGCGCGCGGCAGACGGCCGGCGCTGGTGTGCAGCGTGATATCGGCCAGCCAGTCGTCGAAACCCAGCAGCGTTGCCAGCCGCACGAACATGGCGTCGTTGAGCATGCTCAGGTACAGCCGGCCATCGGCCGCATCGAACAGCCCGGTGGGCGCATTGGCCACGGCCAGTTCCGCATCGGGGAACATGGCGTCATCCACCATCAGGTAGGACTGCAGCGCGGCACTGGTCTCCAGCAGCGACAGCCGCACGTGCCGGCCGCGGCCGTTGCGCGCGGCCTTGTACAGCGCTGCCGACGCATGCTGGGCCGCATAGAGCCCGGTGCTCAGGTCGACCATGTAGAAGGCGATGCGGCGCGGCTGGCCGGCGCTGTCGCGGTTCAGGTGCATCAGGCCGCTGAACGCCTGCATGGTGGTGTCCACCGCCGGCATGTTCGCCATCGGGCCGGCATGGCCGTAGCCAGAGATCGAGACATAGACCAGCGCCGGGTTGCGCGCGGCCAGCGCCTCGTAGCCAACGCCCATGCGCTCGGCAACGCCGGGGCGGAAGTTCTGGATCACCACGTCGGCCTGCTGCGCCAGCCTGGCGATGGCGGCCCGGCCGCTGTCGCTGCGCGCGTCCAGCAGCACGCTCTCCTTGCCGGCGTTGCAGGCGACCGCGATCGCGGTCTGGCCGGCGCGGATGCGTCCCATCTGCCGCGACCAGTCGCCTCCCGGCGGCTCCACCTTGACCACGCGCGCGCCCTGCTGGCGCAGGATCAGGCCGCAGTACGGGCCGGCGATGCCCTGGCTCAGGTCGAGCACGGTCAGGCCGTCGAACATGGCATCGTCCGTTGCCGCTTGTGCATGGTGCATGTCGTGCCCTCCGTTCAGATATCCAGCATGACCTTGCCGATGGCGCGGCGCGACATCGTGGTGTCGACGGCGCTGAGCCAATCGCTCAGTGGGAAGTGCTGCAGCACGGGCGGCGCCAGCTTGCCGCTGGCTGCCGCCTGCATGATCTCGGCCACCATCGCCTGCACCGGCTGCGCAAAGCGCCGGCGCTCGTCGGTCAGGCCCCAGCCGATGTAGTAGCCGTAGTTGAAGCCGATCAGGGTCAGGTTCTTCACCAGCAGCAGGTTGGCCGGCACCTCCGGGATGCGCCCGCTGGCATAGCCGATCGACAGCAGCCGCGCGCCCGGCGCCGCGCAGCGCAGCGAGGCGTCGAAGAGATCGCCGCCGACCGGATCGAACACCACGTCGGCCCCGCCCGCGGGGCACAGCGCCTTGACCGCTGCCGCCAGCGTGGCCGCGTCGGACGGCAGCGCATGCGCGGCGCCGTTGCGCAGCGCCGCCTCGCGCTTGGCCTCGGTGCTGGCGGTGGCGATCACGCGCGCGCCCATCAACCGGCCCACCTGTACCGCGGCCGTGCCCAGCGCGCCGCTGGCGCCATGGACCAGCATGGTTTCGCCCGGCTGCAGCGCGGCGCGCCAGGCCAGCGCCGCCCAGACCGTGCCATAGGTGATGGGCAGCGCCGCCGCCTGGGCCAGCTCCAGCCCGTCAGGCACCGGATAGACCGTGTCGGCCATGGCCACCGCTTCCTCGGCGAAGCCGCCCCAGTCCAGCGCCGCGGCCACGCGCTGGCCCGGGCGCAGCCGCGTGACATCAGGCGCCACCTCGATGATTTCGCCCGCGGCCTCGGTGCCGGGGATGAACGGCAGCGGCGGCTTGCGCTGGTACTTGCCGGACACAAACAGGCTCAGCGCAAAGCCCACGCCGGCATGGCGCACACGGATGCGCACCTGGCCCGGCGCCAGCGGCTGGCGCGGCAGGCGTTGCAGTTCCAGCTCGCTCCAGTGGCACCAGCGGGAGCAGACCAGCCCCAGGTAATCGGTCTCTTGCATCGGGACTCCTGTCATTCGAGCGTGATGCCGACATCGCTGATGATGCGGCTCCATTTGTCGCGGTCGTTCTTCATCACCGTGGCGAAGGCTTCCGGCGTGCTGCCGACCGGCACCAGGTTCAGTTCCTGCATCTTCTTCGCGATTTCCGGCAGGTGCACGATGCGCGCGACCTCGCGCGACAGGGCATCGACCCGTGCTTTCGGCACGCCGGCGGGGAACAGCAGGCCCATCCACGCATCGGGCTCGAAGCCCTTGTAGCCGGCCTCCCGGAAGGTCGGCACCTTGGGCAGCAGCGCCGAACGCTCCGCGCCAGCGATCGCCACCGGCGCCAGCTTGCCGCCCTGCAGCAGCGGCATGGCCGTGCCCACGGCAATAAAGCCCAGCTTCACATGGCCGGCCGCCAGGTCGGTGGCCAGCGGCGCGCCGCCCTTGTAGGCGACGTGTTCCATCTGCAGCCCGGCCTCGCGCTTGAGCAACTCTCCCAGGATATGGCCGGTCGTCCCCGCGCCATACGACCCGTACGGATACTTGCCGGGATTGGCCTTGAGCAGCGCCACCACCTCCGGCAGCGTGCGCGCCGGGAAGTCCGGCGACACCGCCAGGATGGTGGACGAGATCGCCACCTCGCTGACCGGCGTGAAGTCCGCGATCGGGTCATAGCCGATACCCCGGTACAGCGACGGGTTCTGCACGTGCGCAGTGAAGGTCAACAGCGCGGTGTAACCGTCCTTTGCTGCGCGGGCAACGTACTTGGTACCCGTGGTGGTGCCCGCGCCAGGCTTGTTGTCGACGATGACCGGCTGGCCCCAGCTCCTGGTCAGTTCCTGCCCGATCAGCCGCGCCACGGCGTCGTTCACATTGCCCGCCACCGACGGCACCACGATGGTGAGCGGGCGCGACGGATAGGGCTCGGCGGAGGCGGAATCGGCGGCGCAGACTGCCGCCGGGATGGCCGCCAGCAGCATGGCGGCCACGGCTGCGCGCAGCCGTGCGGAACGGTGTTGCATCGGTGTGTCTCCTGTTCTGGCTCCCTTCTGTGGTGCCCGCGGGAGTGCGGTGCGCGAGGGATGCCAACGCAGTCTAGGCCAGCACCCCGCCCGGCGTGATTCCCGCGCGGCGCGGGCCAAGTCCTGCCAGGCATGGCGCAGCGCCGCATTGCCCTACCCCGGGAAATCCCTCATGGCCCAGCCCCCTCGCCGGTCACTATTATTCGTTGAAATTTTCAACTATCGAATTTTTCATCTATTCATGCCACGCGCTCTCCGGCTCAAGTCCGACTACATCAACATCCTGCTCGACATGGCCGCCGAGCGCACGCGCGAACGCGGCTCGCGCGTGTATGAAGAGAAATTCGGGGTCTCGCTGCGGGACATCCGCCTGCTGCGGATGATCGGATCGACGCCCGGCATCACCATGGGCCAGCTGGTGCAGCAGTCTGCGATCGAGAAGACGCTGGCGTCCAAGCTGGTTGGCGCGCTGGTCAAGCGCGACCTGGTGCAGCGCGAGATCAGCACGGAAGACGCGCGCCAGGTGTGCCTGTTCCTGAGCGAGGCCGGCGTCGACCTGGTGCGGCGCGCCGAGCCGCTCGGCATCGAGCTGGAAGCGGGCTTCCTGCACTGCCTGACGCCGGCCGAGATCGACGCGCTGCGCGCCACGCTGGTCAAGCTGATCGAAGCCGAGGCCGCTTCGCGCGAGTCCTTCGAGCGGTATCTCCAGAAGCTGCGCGAGCGCGGCACCACCACGCCCTGACCGGCGCCCTTTGTCCCCC
>NZ_JBYTAH010000126.1:0-10245 GCF_058787975.1 Cupriavidus sp. FW305-26 | reverse complement strand
GGTCGGCGGGGCGACGATGCTGTCGATGGGGTTGGGGATGCCGGCGTTGTTTGCACTGATCGGCGTGCCGGCACTGGTCGCAGGGTTGTCGATGTTCTCGTTGGGGATGGTCAGGCGTCAGAGGGCGGTGGAGCGCCTGGCAGTCTGAAGGCGGGCGGCCGCGGGAGCCATTGACTGAGGGGGAGGCGCATGGTCGGTCGTCGGGAACACGCTGACCGAGGTCTTCTGCAACACCGTGTGATGCGCGGCCGGCTGCCTGCGCCATCAGCCGAACACCGCCTCCCAGTCGACATCCCCCTTGTCGCGCGGCCCGAGGTTCAGTTCGCGTTCCACGTGATCCAGGTGCGCAAGCATCCGCGCGCAGGCGGTAGCGGCATCGCCAGCCTCGATCGCATCGACGATGCCGGAGTGCTCGTCATCCGGGCAAGCCGGTGCGTTCGGTGCGTTGTAGAGCGCGATGATCAGGCAGGTGAGCGGGCAAAGCTCCCCCATCAGCTTGATGAAAAAACTGTTGCCGCCCAGCTCTGCCAGCAGCATGTGGAATTCGCCCGTGAGCTTGATCAGGGTGCGATGATCGTTATCCGCGCGGGCGCGGGCCTCCTTGGCCAGGTGTTGGCGCAGGCGGCGTAGCCCGGCCTTGCCAGCGCGCGCGACCACATTGCAGACAATGTCACGTTCGACCACGCGGCGCGCCGCGAACAAGTCTTGTGCTTCCTGTACCGACGGACTGGTGACATAGGCACCGCGGTTCGGATGCAGCTGCACCAGTCCTTCCTTGGCCAGGACCGTCAAGGCCTGCCGTATCTTCGTGCGGCTGACGCGAAAAGCCAGTGCGAGCCGTTCCTCGGCCAGCTTCATGCCAGGCGCAACGCGGTGCTCCATGATGGCCTGGCTGATGCGTTCCGCAATGGAAGGCGCCTCTGCTTTTGCGGCCATGCTGTGCTGGGTCGTCAACGTTATCTGCTCGATAGGTGGAGAAGTGGCGCCTTTTTGCCCGCATCCGGGATGCTGGTGAAGGCAATCCGGATGCCAGGCAACGGCTGGAAATATTGTATACAGGTTAAAACGGGCCGCCCACAAGAGCCAGCACAAGAAAACAAGGGATTTCCCTCTTCGTGTTTCGGCCGTTGGGCGAGATATTCTTAATGGCTTCCATCATGGTTGTACACAATTTTGTGCACTAAAGTCGGGCGAAGGGCGGGGCGGAGCGAGTGCATGTGGCACGGCGGCGGTGCGGGCTGACCGCATGCCCATGTCCGGCGTGGGCCAGGCCCGTGACCGGGCAGTGGCCCGGAACTTGCGTCCGCGTGCGGCAACGCAAGCAAGGGGACTCACATGGCAGGCACCACGACCAGGACAAGGGAGGCCAGGAAGGAAGCCGCAACACGGGCGGTGGCGCCTGCCGCCAGCGCCGACCCGCCGTCACGGGAAGGGCGGGAATGCCGGGACGGCGACAGCACGGTGCAGTCCCTGACGCGCGCGCTCCAGTTGATCGAGCTGTTGTCCGATGACGACGAGGGCTACCGGCTGGTGGATCTGGCGGCACGCAGCGGCCTGTCTACGTCGACTGTCCATCGCCTGCTGACCACTCTGGAGCAGCGCCAGTTTGTCCAGTTCGATCGCGAGCGCAGCCTGTGGTACGTGGGCGTGCGTTGCTTCTCGGTGGGTGCCGCTTTCGCCCGCCGGCGCCGCATCAGCGAACTTGCCCTGCCGGTGATGCAACGGTTGAGCGCGTTGTCCGGGGAGACCGTCAACCTGGGCGTGGCCAGCGACGGGCAGATTGTTTTCGCCTGCCAGGCAGAGGGTCCCCACGGCAGCCGCGCGCTGGCCAGGCCGGGCCAGCGCGCGCCGCTGCATGGCACGGCCATGGGCCAGGCGGTGCTGGCCGCCAAGAGCGAGCCCGACGTGCTGCAATACCTGCGCACCTTTGGCCTGCCGCGCCTGACCAACAACACCATTGCGCGCCCCTCGCGCCTGCATGAGACCCTGGCCGAAGTGCGCCGGCGCGGCTATGCGGTGGACGACGAGCAGAATGCGGTCGGCCTGTGCTGCATTGCCGCCGCGATTTGTGACGAGCACGGCCGGCCCTTCGCCGCGGTCTCGCTGGCCGGTTCCAGCCAGCGCATCGTGCGTGCCCGTTTCGATGAGCTTGGCGCCTGGGTGCGTTGGGCTGCCACAGAGATCAGCGCAGCCTACGGCGGGCGCTGCACCCGCGTGCCCTGCCCGATGCCAGTGCCCGCAGCGTCCTTGCCTTTCCACGCGGGCGCGCCGGAAAGCTGTTGATTCCTAAGGGTTTATTCAAGAAGTTCCGGCGTGCGGGAAAGCCGCCGCGCGGGTCTGGCCATGCGCTTCAATGGAAGCAATGTCACGACCGGCCCCCGCACCATGAAGACCCTGCTTGCCGATACCCCTTGGAGCCGACGGCTTGCCGCCGGCATTGACCGTATAGCCATCCTGTGCGGATGGTGGCTGATCGTGCTGTCGGTGGCGACCTGCGTCGAAATGCTCGGGCGCAAGCTGGGTGGCTTCAGCTTGCAGGGTATCGATGAAATCGGCGGCTATACCTACGCCAACCTTGGCGCGTGCGGCTTTGCCTACACGCTGGTCGGGCGCGGCCATACCCGGGTGGACTTCCTGCTGACGCGCTTTCCGGTCAAGGTGCGGGCCGTGCTCAACCTGCTGGCGATGCTGAGCCTGGCTGCGGTGGCCGGACTCTGTCTCTGGCGCGCCGGCCATGTGCTGGTGGACACCATCGACCTGCACAGCACCGCGTCCACGCCGCTTGCCACGCCCCTGTGGATGCCCCAGACCCTGTGGCTGGCCGGCTATGCCCTGTTCGCACTGGTGGCGGCCTGCGCCGCCTGGCACGCCCTGCAGCTGCTGGTGCGGCGCGACTGGGCCCGCCTGAACAGCCAGTTCGGGCCGCAGACCCTGGCCGAGGAGATCGAGGCGGAGGCGGACATCCGCGTCGCCGCCGCGCCCGCTGAGGGCAATGGCGCAGGCCAGGGCAGCGCTGAAGGCAAGAGCGAAGGAGCGGCAGCATGATCGGTCCCATTGAAATCCTGCTCGGGCTGTGCCTGATGCTGGGGCTGATGTTCCTTGGCTTCCATGTGGCCACCAGCATGCTGGTGGTGGGCGTGGCCGGGGCGCTGGCCTATTTCGGCATGCCAGCGATCGACGCATTGGGCGAACAGTTGTGGGCAGCCGGCGAGGACTACCTGCTGCTGTCGATCCCGCTCTATATCCTGCTGGGCGAGATCCTGATGCGCGGCGGCGCGACGGACAAGATGTACCAGTCGCTCGGCGACTGGCTGAACCGCCTGCCGGGCGGCCTGCTCCATACCAATATCGGTGCCTCGGCCTTGTTCTCGGCGGTGTCAGGGTCATCGGTGGCCACCGCGGCGACGATTTCCACGGTCGCGCTGCCTTCCTTCCGCAATCGCGGCTATGACCAGCGCATGGTGCTGGGCTCGATCGCGGCCGGCGCCAGCCTGGGCAACCTGATCCCGCCCGGCGTGGCCTTCATCATCTACGGCTCGATGACCAATACTTCGGCGGCGCGGCTGTATGTGGCGGGCGTGCTCCCCGGGGCCATCATGACCGTGCTGTTCCTGGCCACGATCCTGCTGATCTGCCTGTGGAAGCCCGCGGCGGGCGGCCCGCGCGAGGCCCGTGTGCCGCTGCTCGCCAGGCTGAGCAACTCGCGCCACCTGGCGGGCCCGCTGCTGGTGTTCACGGTGGTGATGGGCAGCATCTACACCGGCTGGGCCACGGTCACCGAGAGCGCCGCGCTCGGCGTGCTGGTGTGCCTGCCGGTGGCGGCCGCCTACGGCAAGCTCAGCGTCGCCATGCTGCACGACTGCTTCCGCTCCACGCTGCGCCTGACCGCGATGACCGCGCTGATCCTGGTGGCCGCGCTCTACCTGAACTTCGTGCTCTCCATGCTGGGGGTGCCGCAGGCGCTGGCCGGCCTGATGAAGCAGGTGGACGTGTCGCCGGCAGTGTTGCTGTGGCTGCTGGCAGCCCTCTACCTGGTGCTGGGCATCGCGCTGGAGACCATGCCGATGCTGGTCGGCACGGTCCCGGTGGTCTTCCCGATCGTGCAGGCGGCCGGCATCGATCCCGTGTTCTTCGGCGTGTTCATGGTGCTGATGTGCGAGATCTCGCTGATCAGCCCGCCGATCGGCATGACGCTCTACGTGATCCAGGGCGTGCGCGGCGAAGGATCGATCAATGAAGTCTTCCAGGGCACGCTGCCGTTCTTTGCCGCCATGGTGGTGATGACCGCCGTGCTGATCCATTTCCCGGCGATTGCCACCTATCTGCCCAACCTGATGTTCGGGCATTGACCTCCAAGGAAGCTCCCATGAACGCCAAACGAATCGCCGGCGCGCTGATCGCGGCCGCCCATGTCGCCTGCGTTGCCGCCGTGCTGCTGCCGGGCACTGCCCAGGCACAGCCTGCTCAACCAGCCCAGCAAACGAAGCTGCGTGTAGCCGGCAACCTCGTCGCGACCGGCCTGATCCAGCAGAACAAGGAGCAGCCCTTTTTCGAGAACTTCGCCAGGAACACCGGCCTGCCGATCGATGCCGACTACAAGCCGATGGATGTGCTCGGCATCAAGGATTCAGACGGCCTGCGCGTGCTTCGCTCCGGGCTGTTCGACATCGTCAGCCTGCGCCTGGCCCAGGTCTCGCGCGACGAGCCATTCTTCCTCGGGCCGGACATCGTTGGCCTGAGCACCGACTACGGCTCGGCCAGCAAGGCCGTGGATGCCTACCGCAATGCCTTCGACAAGCGCCTGCAGGAACGCTACGGCGCCAAGCTGCTCGGGATCTGGCCGTTCGGGCCGCAGGTGGTGTTCTGCAAGTCGCCGATTGGCGGACTGGCCGACCTGAAGGGCAAGAAGGTGCGCGTCTATGACCAGTCCCTGGCCAAATTCATCGAGAAGCTCGGCGGCATTCCGGTGACGATCCCCTTCGGCGAGACCCAGCAGGCGCTCGAGCGCGGCGTCACCGATTGCGCGATCACCGGCCCGAGCTCGGCGAACACGGCGGGATGGCCCGAGGTCACCTCATACTTCATGCCAGTTGGCTTCCAGATCGCGCTGAATGCGTACGCCATCAAGCTCAGCCGCTGGAACGCGCTGCCGCCCGACCAGCAAACGCGCCTGGCCGAGGCCTTCCAGCGTTTCGAGCGCGATACCTGGTCCTACTCGCGCGAGTTGTTCGAGGATGCCTCGCGCTGCAACGTCGGCAAAGAGCCGTGCAAGACCGGCAAGAAGTTCGCCATGAAGGAGGTGCCCGTGCGTCCGGTCGACCTGCAGCTGGTGCGCGACGCGCTGACCACGGTCTCGCTGCCGACCTGGACCGAGGTCTGCGACAAGTCTTACCCGCAATGCTCGGCCATCTGGAAGCAGACCATCGGGCCGCTGGTCGGGGTCAAGTGAACACTGAGGACGGCGGAGACGACGATGGATGATCTTTGGAAACTGCCGGCACATGCGCTCACCGACGGCTACGCCACCGGCCGCTTCACGCCGCAACAGGCGCTGGCGTCCTGCCTGGCGCGCACGGCGCACTGCAATCCGGCGCTGAACGCCGTGATCGCATTCGATACTGAAGGCGCCATGGCGGCGGCACAGGAGAGCACCGCGCGCTGGCGCCGTGGCGAGCCGCTGGGTGCGCTCGATGGCGTGCCGGTCACCGTCAAGGACAACCTGCACGTGCGCGGCCTGCCCACGCATTGGGGCAGCCGCGCGCTGGCGGGCTTTGTCCCGGACCGCGACGAACTACCGGTGGCGCGCCTGCGCGCGGCCGGGGCGCTGATCTTCGGCAAGACCAATGTGCCGGAGTTCGCCATGCAGGGCTATACCGACAACCTCGTCTTCGGCACAACCGGCAATCCCTGGCAGCCGGCCCTGACGCCGGGCGGGTCTTCCGGCGGCGCGGTGGCGGCGGTGGCATCGGGCTGCTGCCCGCTGGCGCTGGGCACCGACGGCGGCGGCTCGATCCGGCGCCCGGCCTCGCATACCGGGCTGGTGGGCTTCAAGCCGTCGCCCGGCCGGCTGCCGCGCGGCGATGGGCTGCCAGAGATCTTCATGCGCTATGAAGTGGTCGGCCCGCTGGCCCGCTGCGTGGCCGATGCGATGGCCATGGCCGAGGCGCTGGGCCAGCCCGACCCGCGCGATCCCGATTCCCGGCGCTTTGCCGGCGTGCCGCTGCAGATGCCGCCGCGGCCATGCCGGGTCTTGCACGTGCCCCGGTTCGGCGATCATCCGGTGGATGCGCGCATCGCTGCCTTGACCGGGCAGGCAGCGCAAGCGCTGCGTGAACTTGGCCACACGGTGGATACCGCGCAGGCGTTCGATCTGGCTGAAGCGACCAATGCCAAATGGTCGCTGTTGTCGCAGGCCGGCCTGGCCTGGCTGGTGGAGCAGGGCGGCGCGCAACTGCCGTTCTGCCCGCCGCTCGATGCGGGCACGTTCGGTGCTGCCACGCAGGCCAATGCATCGGCTGGCGCAGGCCTGCGTGCCGTGCAGCTGTTTGATCTGCTGATGGCCGTGGAGCGTCTGCGCAGCGAGCTTTCCTTGCTGTTCGCACGCTACGACCTGCTGCTGACGCCCGCCGCAGCGGCATTGCCATGGCCGGCCGCACAGTCGCACCCGCCTGTGATCGAAGGCCGCGAGGCCGGGCCGCGTGGCCATGCGGTGTTCACCGCATTCGCCAATGCTGCCGGCCTGCCCGCGATCTCGTTGCCATGCGGCGAGGCAGAGGGCTTGCCGGTTGGCCTCCAGCTGGTGGCGGCGCCGGCCGAGGATGCGTTGCTGCTGGCAATCGCGCGCCAGTTCGAGCAGGCCTTCCCGAGGGCGCCGGGATTCCCGCTCGACGGGCAGGGCCGATGAAGACCCTGGTTGCGCCAGGTACGCCGGCGGCGCTCGCGCAGATGCTCTGCGTCGCGCGTACGCGCGGCGAGCGCGTCGATCCGGCACTGTTGCACCCGCTTGCGCATGGCGGCAGCTACGCCGTGCAGGATGCCACGCTTGCCATGATCGGCCCGATTGGCGGCTGGAAGGTTGGTGCGAGGGGGCCGGGCCAGGAACCCGCCTGTGCGCCGCTGCCGGCGGCCGGCCTGCTGCCGGATGGCGTGGGCCTGCGGGGGCCGGCCTGGCGCCTGCGCGGCATCGAAGTGGAGGTTGCCTTTGTGCTCGGCGCCAGCCTGCCGCCGCGCGGCCGGCCTTATGAGCGCCGGGATATCGAGGCCGCGCTTGCGCTGGTGGTGCCTGCCATTGAAGTCGTGGAAAGCCGCCTGGAGGACTGGCTCGGGGCCGGCAGCGATGCGCAGCTGGCCGACCTGCTCAGCCATGGCGCACTGGTGACGGGGCGCCCCACGCCGTTCGCGCGCGAGTGGCTGCACCTGGGCGCGCTGGAGGCCACGCTGCGCTTCGGCCGGCGCACCGTGGCGCATACCGTCGGCGGGCACCAGAGCCCTGATGTCGGCGCGCTGCTGGTCTGGCTGGCCAACCACTGCGCCGCGCGCGGGGCGGGGCTGAAAGCCGGGCAAGTGGTGACCACCGGCACCTGCACCGGGCTGCTCTTTGCCTCTGCCGGAACCCGCGTCAGCGCCGGGATCGAAGGGCTGGGGACGCTTGCGGCGTGGTTCTGAGGGCGGGGGCCTACGGAACCCAGCCAGGCAGCTCCGATGCCTGCCGGACCCAGCTTGCCACCAGCGCCTCGTCAAGCTCGGCGTCTTCGTGGATGTGGAAGTAGCGCGTGTTCTTGTCCTTGGATTCGACAGGGGGAACAGGGCGCAGCGACATGCCACGGAAGAAGGCCACCTTGATGTACTTCGTCATGCAATGGAAGCTGAGGAACCAGCCCTGGCCCTCGATGCCATAGAACGGCGAGTTCCACTTCACTGCCTTGCGGACGTTGGGAACGTTGCGCTCGATGAGCGCGTCGAGACGGCGCCCGGCGTCTTGTTTCCAGCCCGGCATGGCGGCGATATAGGCCTGCACGGGGGCATCTCCGTCGGCCTTCGCGACCTGGGGGTTGCCGCCTGCGAGCAGGGGCGGGCTGGCAGCGGCCCGCCTGGCCGGAGTCTTCGTTGCGGCGTGCGCCGGCTTCCTGGATGGTTGGTTCGCCATTGCCTTCACTCCATCGAATACACGCTGACCACCTGACAGACAGGCCAAGTCGCCCAGGGCAGACATAGCCGCTGACGACAGTGCTTGAAGCACGACAATCGGGCTATGCTAACCTCGTGAAGCGGATCGGGCAACGAACGAGGGATCGACCGGAACGCTCTCTGTCATGGCCGGACGCGAGCTGCCTCATGCGCGGGAAAAATTCGAGGAATAGGCATCCATGAATCCATCGGAACGTATCGACGAGCTGATCGCAGGACTCACTGACTGGCGTGGCAAGACGCTGGCCAAGCTCCGCAAGACCATCCTCGAGGCCGACGGCGAGATCATCGAGGAATGGAAATGGATGGGGAGCCCGGTGTGGTCACGCGACGGCATGATCGCGGTCGCCAACGCGCACAAGGAGAAGGTGAAGATCACCTTCACCAACGGGGCGAGCCTGCCGGATCCCGACAAGCTCTTCAACGCCGGCCTCGGCGGCAACAAGTGGCGTGCGATCGATCTCTTCGAGGGCGACAAGATTGATGCGCGTGCCATGAAGAATCTCATCCGTGCCGCGATTGCGTTCAATCAGGGCAAGTCGAAGAAGAAGGCACCGTCCGCGGCTACCCGGGCGAAAGCACAAGAGAGCAAAGAGTAAAGGGACACGAAGCATCCTGGCGTGCGGGCGCGCGCCTGAGCATCGCAAAGAACGTCCCGTCCGGCATGCTCCACGCATATGGAATGCCGGTTTTCTTCGTTGGTTTTCGCGTGCTGCGCGCGTAGGTTCGTGGGTTTCAATCTCCCCGCGAATGCCATGACCGCTTCCCGACGACAGTTCCTGCGCCAGGGCGCCGCCGCCACGGCCGCGCTCGCCTCCGGCCCCATCCTTTCCTTCACCACGTTCGCCACCGGCAATGCACAAGCGCAGGGGCGCCCGGTCCTGAAAGCCGGCGACCAGAAGGGCGGCCTGCGCGCGCTGCTCGAATCCGCCAACGCGCTCGACGGCCTGAACTACGACATTCAATGGACCGAGTTCCCTGCCGCGGCACCGCTTGCCGAGGCGCTGAACGCGGGCGCGGTCGACAGCGGCCCGATCGGCGATGCCCCGGCGATCTTCGCGCTGGCGGCCGGCACGCGGATCAAGCTGATCGGCGCCAACCGCTCTGATCCCTACGGCACGGCAATCCTGGTGCGGCCCGACTCGCCGCTGCGGCAGGCGGCCGACCTGAAAGGCAAGAGCATTGGCACCAACCGTGGCTCGATCGGCCACCTGGTGACGCTCAAGGCGCTGGAATCCGCGGGGCTGAAGCCGGAGGACGCCAACCTCCGCTTCCTGCCGCCGGCGGATGCCAAGCTCGCATTGAGCAGCGGCTCGGTGGACGCGTGGGCGACGTGGGAACCCTATACCGCGATGGCGGAAACCAGCGGCCACGCGCGCGTGCTGGTCAGCGGACGCGGGCTGTGGTCCGGCCTCAGCTACCTGGCAGCCACCGATGCCGCGCTGGCGGCCAAGCGCGCGGTGCTGCAAGACTTCCTGCGCCGGGTGGTGCGTGCGCAGCAATGGTCCTACCAGCACGTGCCGGAGTTCTCGGCGGCCCTCGCCCGCATCATCGGGATCCCGCCGCAGGCGGCACGGCTGCAGTTCGAGCGGCGGCACACGCAATGGCGGCAGATCGATGCCGAACTGATCGCCGAGCAGCAGCGCACGGCGGATTTCTACCAGAAAGCTGGGTTGCTCAAGCAGCGGCTCGATGTGCGGCAGACCTTCGACTCCGGGTTCTCCCTTACCGCCTGACTGCCGCGGGCGGCGCCAGGCCGTGCACTGAGTCCATCGACGGCCTCGGCAAGCGCCTCCGGCACGACCATGGCCTCGCCGGAGGCCGCTAAGGATTTCCATGATTGACGCCGACCCGCGCCAGCCCATTTCACGGCCTGGCGCGGCCTGCGCCGGCGCGGACCGTTCTGGTCCCAGCGAATCCGGGCAACTGGTCCTATAGGCCCGGAATGGCCCTCACCTATAAAGCCGTGACCCCCAAACATATGGTTCTTCACCGATTTCCGGGGAAGGCCGCCCGGATCTTCAAGAAGAAGTAGTGGTCATCACGGAAGCCATAGGC
>NZ_JBYTAH010000125.1:0-10675 GCF_058787975.1 Cupriavidus sp. FW305-26 | reverse complement strand
GGGTGGGGCTTTCCAGGTGAAAGCGGGGTAACTTTTTCGTTGAGCAACAGCTCCAGCGAAGGTCGGTCTACGACCTCCTGTTCGAGCAGTAGCTTTGCCAGCGCGTCTGGCTTGTGCCGGTTTGCCAGCAATGTTTGCTTCACCCGCTGACTGGCGTCGCCCAGAATCGTCCGCACTTCTGCATCAATGATTCGCGCAGTACTCTCGCTGTACTCTTTGCGTTGCCGAGGCATTGGCAGCTTCGAGGTCCTGGACCAGATTGGGGTCGTTGACCCGAAGCGTGGAGTAGGGGTGGTCTCCCTTTCCCTGGCGCAACATCTCTTCGACCTGTGGCTTGGGGAGCAGAGTCTCAATGCCAGTGGTGACACGAGCTCGTAAAGAGCTGTGGCGCAAGGACTTGGAGTCATATCGCCATTCTTGGTATCAGGTCTCTCCTTGAAGGCTGTTGTGTAACCATGCAAAGAATGCCCCGGCAGCGAAGAACCACACCGCAAACACAAAGGCTGGATAGATGATGGACCACCACGATACTGATTCGCCGGTCTGAAGGCGCCGGAAATCGAGCCCGTGAAAGAGCGCGTTCATGAAATTCATGAAGGGCTCAGGAAGAACCATCCAGACGAGCGTGCATAGAACGTAGAACAGCACGACCGTGGCGGATAGCGTCAAACCAGTCTTGAAGGGTTTCATGGCAGCCTCCGGGTGCAAGGAAGATGACGGTTGAATTCAATGAGGACGCGTCCGCGGAACATCTCGGGCTGAGATATGCGGAATGAACGCTGGTGTCTTTTGGCGATATTCCTCATATGCTTGCCCGAACTCGGCCAGTGCGTCCTGCTCCTCCGACTTGGCCAGCCGAACATACATCCAGACCAGGATGGGGAACATCACCAGAGTGACTATCGTCGGCCACTGCAGGAGGAAGCCGAACATAATCAGGACGAACGCGACATACTGGGGGTGCCTCATGCGCGCATAGAGACCCGTGGTCGCCAGGCGGTGCTGCTGCTGGGCCAGGTACAGAATGCGCCAGGCGGAAGACAGCATGATGAAACCGCCAAAAATCAAGATGTCGCTGGCGATGTGAAATGGCCCCAGGTGCGGGTTGCCCCTCCAGCCGAAAATCATCTCCGGAAGATGACCGGCATCATGCGAGAGGAAGTCGATTCCCGGGAACTTCGCCGAAAGCCACGGTAGCAGGAGATAGATACTCAGGGGGATGCCATACATCTCTGTAAAGAGCGCCACAATGAACGCGGAGAACGCGCCAAACGAGCGCCAGTCGCGCTGGGTCTTCGGCTTGGTGAAGCTGAAGGCGAAGATGATGAAGACAGCTGAGTTGATAATGACCAGCGACCAGAGACCGTAGCTGGATTGTGTTTCGGGTTGCATCATCGCTCTCCTTTGGCGTTCGTGTCCTTGGTGGCGTCATCCGGTCCGTGACTGTGTCCATGTCCATCTCCACCGTGCATGAAGATGTGCATTAAGGGGCAGGCGGCCAGCAGAAGAAATGGCAGGAACTGAATGACGTGTGCCCGGTGTTCAGTCCATAGGAAGTAGGCAATCACCAGCAGAAAGCCAATCATGACCAGCTTGGACCTGGCCACGGTGCGCAGTGCGTCGCCAGGCCGCTCATGACCGTTGTGGTCGTGGTTCATGTTTTCCTCCTATAAAGCGAACGCCGTACCGCCTGGCAGCAGCCATGGTGCCGATGACGTCGGTGTATGTATCTCGCTTGGTCTTGCTGAAAAACTGTTCGCCGTTCCGCCAAGCAGGAGCCAAGTGAGACTCTGTGATAACCAGTTCATAGACCCTCTCTTCAACCTTTGTCTTGGCGTTCACGCTCAACTGCGTTTCGTATATCGCGCTCGCACTGTCGCGAAAGGCGAAGACTCAA
Organism: Cupriavidus sp. FW305-26; assembly: GCF_058787975.1. Lineage (NCBI taxonomy): Bacteria > Pseudomonadati > Pseudomonadota > Betaproteobacteria > Burkholderiales > Burkholderiaceae > Cupriavidus > Cupriavidus sp. FW305-26. The sequence continues at coordinate 8,778 of NZ_JBYTAH010000125.1, read as the reverse complement.
CCACACCACAACGACCGGACAGGACAGCAGGAGTAGGCCAACCAGTATGGTGAACGGTGTCAGCCCAAACCGGTAGACGATAGCTGCCGCGAGTAGCATTGCAAAGGCAGCGCAAATCCATGCCACCGGGTGTTTCATCTCGCCTCCAGGCTGGCAATTCTGGAGCCAAGTCGTACACGCTTCAGCAATGCGGAGTTGGCTACCACACTCAACGAGGACAGTGCCATTGCTGCTGCGGCAAAGATGGGGTTCAGGAGTCCAAGTGCGGCGATAGGGATGCCGATGGTGTTGTAGATGAACGCCCAGAAGAGGTTCTGTTTGATTTTGCGCATCGTCGCGCGGGACAGCTCAATGGCGGCAACCACGTCACGCACATCATCGCGAATGAGGATGATGCTCCCAGTTTCCTTCGCGACATCCGAGCCTGAGCCGATGGCAATGCCGATGTCCGCTGCGGCAAGCGCCGGTGCGTCATTGACGCCGTCTCCCACCATGGCCACGACCTCCCCTTGCTTCTGTAATGCGTGAATGGTCTCGACCTTGTCTTCCGGCATCACCTCGGCAATGACATGCTCAATGCCAACCTGCCGGCCGATTGCCTCGGCGGTGCGGCGGTTGTCACCGCTCAGTAGCACAACCTTGATGGCGCGCGCCTTCAATGCCGCGATTGCCTCGCTCGCTTCCGGTTTCACTGTGTCAGCCACGGCCACTACGCCGAGCAATTGTGTGCCGGCGCCGACCAGCATGGCTGTCTTGCCATCGGCCTCGAGCTTCCCGAGTACAGATTCGGCCGATTCGATTGGGATGCCTTGGCGTGCAAAGAGACGCCGGTTGCCCAGCCAGACTTGCTGACCGTCGACGAGGCCCTGAATGCCCATGCCAGACAATGCGCTGATGCTGGCTGCCTTGGGAGTGGTGAGCGCGCGATACTGTGCGGCGCGCACGATGGCTTCTCCCAAAGGGTGCTCGGACCCGGCTTCCACAGCGGCAGCAAGAGTCAGCAGGTCAGATTTCTCTCGCCCAGAAAAGGGGATGACATCGGTCAAGGTCGGCTCTCCGCGCGTAATCGTCCCGGTCTTGTCAAAGACAACCGCGGTGAGCTTCTCGGCCCGCTCCAGCACTTCACCGCCGCGTATCAGGATGCCGTTGTCCGCGCCCTTGCCGACGCCGACCATCAGCGCTGCTGGCGTGGCGACGCCTAGCGCGCAGGGGCAGGAGATAATCAGAACAGCCACGAATGCGAGCAGTCCCTGCGGAAAATGACCGGCGACGGTCCATCCCACTAATGCCAGCATCGCGACCGAAACAACCGCAGGTACGAAGTAGCCGGTGACCTGGTCCGCCAGTCTCTGAATCTGCGCGGTGCTGGCCTGGGCGTCCTCGACCATCCTGATAATCTGAGCGAGAGCGGTGTCCGCTCCGATTTTTGTGGCCTGGAAGGTGAAGGCGCCACTGCGGTTTAGCGTGCCGCCAATGACAGCGGCACCAGGCTTCTTTTCCACGGGCATCGACTCGCCGGTCAGCATCGATTCATCGACACTGGATTGGCCATCGATAACCTTGCCATCAGTGGGAATCTTCTCGCCGGGGCGTACAACGACCGCTTCGCCCACCATGATGCTTTCAGCCGGGATTTCCACCTCCGTCCCGTCGCGAAGCACGTGAGCGACGGCGGGGCGCAGGTCGAGCAGGCGTCGAACAGCGGCGGAGGATTTCTTCTTGATGATTTCCTCCATGTATTTCCCCAGCAGCACGAAGGCGATAATGACCGCCGACACCTCAAAGTAGACGTCTCGCTCTTCGACCTTGACGGGCAGCCAGGACGGAAAGAACAGCACTACTACGCTGTAGAAGTAGGCGACGGATGTCCCCAGGGCGATGAGGAAGTCCATATTGATATTGCGCGTCCGGATGGCGTTCCATGCGCCCTTGTAGAAGCTCCAGCCGCCAATGAACTGGACCGGCGTGACGAGAAGGAATAGCCACATCCCCCACGTGAACCAAGGCAAGGCGGGAATCGGGGCCCAAGTCACGAGCGTCGCGCCGGCTGCCAGTGCCAGGAAGGCGCCAGCCCGCAGCACCGCCAGCGCGAGCACGCCCGTGAGCGCAATGGTCACGCGCGTCCTCATGGCTTTCAACTCGCTCTCTGGCGACTCGAAGGTCCGAAGGCAGCTCTCGCTGCAGAAGTAGTACTTGCGGTTGCCACGCTCGGCGGAGAGGGCCGTAGCCTTGTCCACCATCATTCCGCAAATAGGGTCCTTGGCGAGTTGCTTAGCGGCGTGGGAAGCAAGCGCGGGCGTCGCCGCAGGGATAGGAGCGACGCCGGGTGGGCTAGGACTGCGGGAGGGCCCAGCCGAGCTACGCCTATCAACGGGGTGAAGAACATATTTCGCCGGGTTGGCTAGGAAAACCTGCTCACAGTGTGGAGAGCAGAACCAGTATCGCTTCTGGTCGAGCTCCGTGCTGGTAGCGGCCTCCCGTGGGGAGATCTCCATGCCACAGACCGGGTCACGCACGAGCTGCTGCGAGGCGGCTGGGCCTGCGGCGGCCGTTGGAGCTGCCTGGGCTTCGGTGAGGCCGTAACTCCCCCCATTAGGGGTGGTGGACTTGGTCGGCATTCCATCCTCTCCTTGGGGCTCTTAAGAGGGGCTGCAGCGCATAAATTACATTTTCATTCTGGGTGACCAGTCGATTTGCTTCTTGATTTCAATCAAGCGTTCATGGGTGGTCGGGGGTGCGGTGGGTGCCGATTCAGGAATGAATGTCGAACGCCGCATGACGTATGTGTTTGAAGGCTGGGAAGCCGCTCGGCCAGCCGATGCCGGCGCCGAGGTTGCTGTGCTCCCCATACACCGGGCCTAGAAGACCGCTACCGTGCCATAGACCAGCTCATTGACCAAGGCAGGAAGCTGCGCCAGCTGTAGCGTCGCGAGTTCACGAACTTGCTGCTCCTGGGCGCTCGAGAGGCCGCGCTCGGCCACGACATCAATGGCAAACAGTTGGGGCTGGTCGATGGGGCGTCCAATTCCGGAGAGAAGCCGGACGACGACTTCATCCGCGCCATCCACGCTTGCCTGAATGTGAGAGGCTAACCGGTGGGCGAGCACGTTGTAGAGCTTGCCGACATGTGACGCCGGGTTCTTGCCCGCTGCGGCCTCCAGCGACATTGGCCGATAGGGGGTAATCAGGCCATTGACCCGGTTTCCGCGGCCGACCTGGCCGTCATCACCATGCTCAGCACTTAAGCCAGTGACCGTCAGGTAAATCCCGCTTTCGTCGCAAGCATCCCGGCGATCGAGGGTATTGATTGCAATCTCACAGTCGGTGCCGATGTGCTCGGCCAGATACGACCCAATCCGGCCCTTGAGGATGAAGTACTCATCGACGCCTTGGACGCATCGGTCGACAAACGCCAGCGCAAGAGTGAGACGGTGATGCGCACCCAGCCGACTCCCCATCACCTTGTAATCGAGGCCCGCCGCCTCAAACATTCCCCTGTCGGCACGTGAGCGCAGAAGGTCGGCAATCAACAGCACCGCTCTTTCAAGCGATGAGAGTGGCGCATAGCCGACGCCAAAGGATGTGTCATTGGACAGCGAAAGAGACGCTGCACTGGTCACGCGCCGGAGGTTCGGGGCCGAGGGGCGGAGGATTGGCTCGATCCGGATGTCATTGCCAATATCGCCCAAGGATGTCGCCAGGTACTCACGAATGGCCTGCTCGACAACTAGCTCGGCCTTGGCCGACGGAAGTTCGGTAACAGGGCCGGATACTATCAACCGCGTTGAGCGCAGCACTTTGCCACCGCCGAACTTTGGCGCGCTCATGCCGCCGATGAGTAGCGCCTTGTCCAGATTGAAGTGCTGGACTGCGCCATAGGCTTCGAAGTATGCGCGGCACAAGGCGCGAGCCGCAGCTTCGACAGCCCCATCGCATAGGCTATCGGGATGTCCGATGCCCTTGTGCTCGCACATTTCCGTCTGCTCACCTCGCCATGACGGCCCACGCGAGATAGCAATCGCTATGTTCTCCATGATGGTCATCTCGAGCCCCCTTCACGCCGTCGCCCTGTAGCCATTCTATGTAGCCGCGGTAGGTCAAGTCGCGAAGGTTCGGTTCCCGACTCGGGTTGCCAGGAGTTGTTGACGTGAATCAAGCACGGTTTTTCGCGTCGCCTAGCATCAGTGCTGAAAATATGACTTTCGATTGCCAACTAAGTCGCGGCAGGGCCGCTGGTGCACTATTAGGCTCATGTGGCCTGGCATTTGAAGGTTGCGAAATCGCCGAGCGGGTGCAAACCGTCGGGGTGGCCAAGGCGCGCCTGCCGCTGCTGCAAATGGCGATGCTTGGGCATACTGGCCCGGCGCCAAACTATTCACTGCCAACAACCTATTAGTGATGGCCTGGGCCGACCGGCGAATCAGCAGCTACGAGCTGCTGTGCAATTTTGGGGTGGTGAGCTTGACCAACTTTGCCGAAGCGGCTGGACTCGCATTGCTGGTTGGTTGCCAGGGTATCCGGTGCTGAACAACGGACTAGTGGCTGAGCGCTTGGAGCGCATTGCCGTTGCCAATTGCGCCCCAAGCCCCCAGCCGTTCATTGGTGTGCGCATCCGTACAGATGCTAGTTACACCCTGGAACTGTCAATGGTGCTGCCGCCGGGGATGGATCCGTGGCCACCCGCTGCAAGGGCTGATCGGCTTTCAGTCTTTGCCCCGACAATCGCTTTATCTCCGGCGCCTGCCTCGGTCAGCTGGTCGATCAATGCGACCTTGATCTCGGTCGGCACTAACGCCTTCTCGTTCTGGAGGCCATCGCGTGGACCGACTTCCACGATCTTGACTTTGTCTGGTTGCATTGCCGGAAACCTCCCCACGATATCAGGCTTCAAACGCCAGGAGCTGCGACCCTTCAGCCACTTGCTCGCCAACCCCATAGAGCACTTCACTGACCACACCATCCACCGGTGCGTTGATGGTGTGCTCCATCTTCATGGCCTCCATCACCAGCAGCGGGGCCCCGCGCGTCACGATGCTGCCCGCCTCGACCATCACGGCAATGACCTTGCCGGGCATCGGCGCGGTCAGCTTGCCGTCTTCGCTTTCAGCCTCGCCAGCGTGCGCCAGTGGATCGAGCCAGGTCAGGCTTACGTGACCACCGGCATGGAAGGCATGAAACACCTCGCCGTCGGCATGCACTTGGCCGTGCGCGTGGCGCGTACCGAGGTCGACGCGGATCTCATCTCCCTGGCAGTTGCAGGCGAAGGACACAACCTGGTTCGCGTAGATCAGCGTGCTGCCGCGTGCATCGGTATTCAGCGTCACCTCCAGCACCTGCTCGCCATAGCCGAAGCGCAGCGTGCGCGACACGCCGCCGTTCAGCCGCCACGCGCCGCCATGGGTCCACGGCGAATGCTGGTCGGCGGCGTCGACGCGGCGCTCGCGCGTCTCGCGGTCGAGCAGCGCGGCCACCGCCAGCGCAATGACTTCCAGGCCGACCGGGGCGGCGGGCGGGAACAGCGTGGCTTCGTTGCGCTCGATCAGGCCGGTATCGAGATCGGCGGTGCGGAACGCCTGCGACGACACCAGCCGCTGCAGGAAGGCCACGTTGGTCGACAGCCCCACCACGTGATACGACGCCAGCGCCTGGCGCATGCGCGCCAGCGCCTCGTCGCGGTCCTTGCCCCAGACGATCAGCTTGGCGATCATCGGGTCGTAGAAGGGGCTGATGGTGTCGCCTTCGCGCACGCCGGCGTCGATGCGGATGCCGGCCGGGCCATGCACATCACCACCGCGCATGAACTGCACCGCCGGCGGTGTGCGCAGGTAGCGCAGCGTGCCGGTGGACGGCAGGAACTGTTTGTCGGGGTTCTCGGCGTAGATGCGTGCTTCCAGCGCATGGCCGTCGATGCGCAGCTGCTCCTGCGTGAGCGGCAGCGCTTCGCCGGCGGCGACGCGCAGCTGCCATTCGACCAGGTCCTGCCCGGTGATCATCTCGGTAACGGGGTGCTCCACCTGCAGGCGCGTGTTCATCTCCATGAAGTAGAACGAGCCGTCCTGGTTGGCGATGAACTCGACCGTGCCGGCGCCGACATAGCCCACCGCCTTGGCCGCGGCCACCGCCGCTTCGCCCATGGCGCGGCGGCGCGCCTCGGTCATGCCTGGCGCGGGGGCTTCTTCCAGCACCTTCTGGTGGCGGCGCTGCACCGAGCAGTCGCGCTCGAACAGGTAGACGCAGTTGCCATGGGTATCGGCAAACACCTGGATCTCGATATGGCGCGGGCGCGTCAGGTACTTCTCCACCAGTACCTTGTCATCGCCAAAGCTGGCGCTGGCCTCGCGCTTGACCGAGGCCAGCGCGGCCTCGAAGGCGTCGCCCGACTCGACCACGCGCATGCCCTTGCCGCCGCCGCCTGCGCTGGCCTTGAGCAGCACCGGGTAGCCGATGCGGTCGGCCTCGCGGCGCAGCAGCGCCGGACCCTGGTCCTCGCCGTGGTAGCCGGGCACCAGCGGCACCGCGGCCTTCTCCATCAATTGCTTGGCCGCGCTCTTGCTGCCCATCGCGTGGATGGCGGACGCCGGCGGGCCGATGAAGACCAGCCCCGCCGCGGCGCAGGCCTCGGCAAAGGCCTCGTTCTCGGACAGGAAGCCGTAGCCGGGGTGGATGGCCTGGGCGCCGGCCTCCTTCGCCATCTCGATGATGTGGTCCGCGCGCAGGTAGCTGTCGCGCGCGGCCGCGCCGCCGATATGCACGGCCTCGTCGCAGAAGGCGACGTGGCGCGCGTCGGCGTCGGCATCCGAGTACACCGCGACGGTGCGGATGCCGAGCCGGCGGCAGGTGGCGGCCACGCGGCAGGCGATTTCCCCGCGGTTGGCGATCAGGATCTTGTTGAACATCGGTCTTCCTTGTCGTGATTACATGCGGAACACGCCGAACTTCATGTCCTCGATCGGCGCATTCAGGCTCGCGGACAGTCCCAGGCCCAGCACGGTGCGGGTCTGCGCGGGATCGATCACGCCGTCGTCCCACAGGCGCGCACTGGCGTAGTACGGATGGCCCTGGTGCTCGTACTGGTCGCGGATCGGCTGCTTGAACGCCTCTTCCTCTTGCGCGCTCCACTTGCCGCCCTTGCCCTCGATGCCGTCGCGGCGCACCGTGGCCAGCACGCTGGCGGCCTGCTCGCCGCCCATCACCGAGATGCGCGCGTTCGGCCACATCCACAGGAAGCGCGGCGAATAGGCGCGCCCGCACATGCCGTAGTTGCCGGCGCCGAACGAGCCGCCGATGATCACCGTGAATTTGGGTACCTGCGCGGTGGCCACCGCGGTCACCATCTTGGCGCCGTTGCGCGCGATGCCTTCGTTCTCGTACTTGCGCCCGACCATGAAGCCAGTGATGTTCTGCAGGAACACCAGCGGGATCTTGCGCTGGCAGCACAGCTCGATGAAGTGCGCGCCCTTCAGTGCGGATTCGGAGAACAGGATGCCGTTGTTGGCGACGATGCCGACGGGGTAGCCCCAGATGCGCGCGAAGCCGCACACCAGCGTGGTGCCGTAGCGCGCCTTGAACTCGTCGAACTCGGAGCCGTCGACCAGGCGCGCGATCACCTCGCGCACGTCGTAGGGCTTGCGCGTGTCGGTCGGGATCACGCCGTACAGTTCTTCCACCGGGTACAGCGGCTCGACCGGCTCGTGCAGGCGGATCTGGTCCGGCTTGCGGCGGTTCAGGTGCTGCACGATATTGCGCGCCAGCGACAGCGCGTGGTGGTCGTTCTGCGCGAAGTAGTCGGCCACGCCCGACAGGCGCGTATGCACGTCGGCGCCGCCCAGGTCTTCGGCGCTGACCTCCTCGCCGGTGGCGGCCTTCACCAGCGGCGGGCCGCCCAGGAAGATGGTGCCCTGGTTCTTGACGATGATGGACTCGTCGCTCATCGCGGGCACGTAGGCGCCGCCGGCGGTGCACGAGCCCATCACCACCGCGATCTGCGGGATGCCCCGCTTGGACAGGTTGGCCTGGTTGTAGAAGATGCGGCCGAAGTGGTCGCGGTCGGGGAACACATCGTCCTGATTGGGCAGGTTGGCGCCGCCGGAATCGACCAGGTAGATGCACGGCAGGTTGTTCTCCTCGGCGATCTCCTGCGCGCGCACATGCTTCTTGACCGTCATCGGGTAGTAGGTGCCGCCCTTGACGGTGGCGTCATTGCAGACGATCACGCACTCCTGCCCGGCCACGCGGCCGATGCCGGTGATGATGCCGGCGCCAGGCGCGGCATCGTCGTACATTTCGTACGCAGCAAGCTGCGACAGCTCCAGGAACGGGGTGCCCGGATCCAGCAGTTGCTGCACGCGGTCGCGCGGCAGCAGCTTGCCGCGCGACAGGTGCTTGTCGCGCGCGTCCTTGCCGCCGCCTTCGGCGAGCTTCGCGATCCTGGCCTCCAGGTCGGCTACCAGGGCCTGCATGGCTTCGGCGTTGGCCTTGAAGGACTCGGAGCGGGCGTTCAGTTTGGTTTCGATGATTGGCATATCGTGCTTCTGGGTGTGCCGCGAGATGGTGCTGTCGGTCGGCAGATGGCGAAGGTAGGCGCGCTTACATGGTTTCCGCGAACAGCTCGCGGCCGATCAGCATGCGGCGGATCTCCGAGGTGCCGGCGCCGATCTCGTACAGCTTGGCATCGCGCCACAGACGGCCGGCCGGGTATTCGTTGATATAGCCGTTGCCGCCCAGGATCTGCACGGTCTCGCCCGCCATCCAGGTGGCCTTCTCGGCGGTGTACAGGAT
>NZ_JBYTAH010000124.1:0-10958 GCF_058787975.1 Cupriavidus sp. FW305-26 | reverse complement strand
TCCAAGATAACAGTGGTGGGCTTGTTGGCCCTTTTTGTTTCTAAACGGTCACGCAGATCGGCGATGAACCAAAAAAAAGCGCATGCCCTAAGGCATGCGCCGTTCTTGCCGGAAGGCTTCGGTGTCGTCAGACCACGATGGTCTGCGCCTCGCCCTCGGCGCGTTCGCGGATCTCACCGATCTGCCACACGGCCTCGCCGGCCGCTTGCAGGTGGCGGATGGCGCGTTCAGCGTCTTCCTTGGCCACGATCACGACCATGCCGATGCCGCAGTTGAACACGCGGTGCATTTCGTCGTCGGCCACGCGGCCCTGCGCCTGCAGCCACTGGAACAGCGGCGGCAGCGTCCAGGCATCGCGCTTGAGCACGGCGGTGACGTCCTGCGCCAGCACGCGCGGCACATTCTCGGTCAGGCCGCCGCCGGTGATATGGGCCATGCCCTTGACCGGCAGGGTTTCGATCAGCGACAGCAGCGGCTTCACGTAGATGCGCGTCGGCGCCATGATCGCGTCCTGCAGGCGCTGGCCGTGGAAGTCGGCGTTCAGGTCCGGCCTGGCCACTTCGATGATCTTGCGCACCAGCGAGTAACCGTTGGAGTGCGCGCCCGACGAAGCCAGGCCCAGCACCACGTCGCCCGGGGTGATGGTGCTGCCGTCGATGATCTTCTTCTTTTCGACCGCACCGACGGCAAAGCCGGCCAGGTCGTATTCGCCGTCCGGGTACATGCTGGGCATTTCGGCGGTTTCGCCGCCGATCAGGGCGCAGCCGGCCAGTTCGCAACCGCGGGCGATGCCCTGGATCACGGTGGCGGCGGTGTCCACGTCCAGCTTGCCGCAGGCGAAGTAGTCGAGGAAGAACAACGGCTCGGCACCCTGCACCAGGATGTCGTTGACGCTCATGGCGACCAGGTCCTGGCCGACGGTGTCATGGCGGTTGAGCTGGAACGCAAGCTTGAGCTTGGTGCCCACGCCGTCGGTGCCCGATACCAGCACCGGCTCCTGGAACTTCTTCGACAGTTCGAACAGCGCACCGAACCCGCCGATGCCCGCCATCACGCCTTCGCGCATGGTGCGCTTGGCAAACGGCTTGATGCGGTCGACCAGTGCGTCGCCGGCATCGATATCAACACCGGCGTCGCGGTAGGAAAGGCCTGCCTGGCCGGCGGTCGGGGATGCGCTCATGGGAACCTGCTTGTCCTGGAGGAAATAAAGTGAGGAATCCGGCGCTCGGGCCACCGCGGCTTCCGTTGCTTGGCATCGGAACGCGGGCGCGAGTCCAGTAGAATTGCAATTTTAACGGATAGAGGCCCCCCGCTTCCAGTTTCCGGCGAGATTCCGCCGCAAACGGCGCAGTCGCCCGTCCTTCCCAACTATTGATGAATGCCCCGCTGTTGAACCAAGAGGCCAAGCGTATCCTGCTCTGGGTCGTCGTGGCCGTCGCGCTGTTCGCCGCCATCATCGCGCTGGCGCCGGTGCTGACGCCGTTCCTGTTCGCGTTCATCTTCGCCTATGTCCTGAACCCGGGCGTGGACTGGCTGCAGCGCCGCCGGGTGCCGCGCGCAGTCGGCGTGACGCTGATGATCCTGCTGCTGACGGTGATCTGCGTGATGCTGGTACTGCTGGCAATCGCGGTGCTGCAACGCGAGATCCCGCAGATCCGCGAACAGCTGCCGATCCTGCTGAAGAAGCTCAACTCCGTGGTCTCGCCCCGGCTGGCGGAGTTCGGCGTGCGCATCCGCTTTGACTTCCCGGGCCTGCGCAACATGCTGTCGGACCGCTTCTCCGCCAGCCCGGAAGACCTGCTGGTGGTGTTGCTGAACTACGTCAAGATGTCGGGCTCGGCGCTGATCACGGTGGCCGGCATCGTCTTTATCGTGCCCATCGTCATGTTCTACCTGATGATGGACTGGCACATGGTGATGCGCCGCATCGAGGGCGTGGTGCCGCGCCGCTGGGTGCCCAAGGTGCGCGAACTGACCAACGAGACCGACGCGCTGCTGTCGCAATACCTGCGCGGCCAGATCCTGGTGATGGTGATCCTGGCGGCGATCTACTCGATCGGTCTGACCATCGCCGGCTTCGATATCGGCGTGCCGGTCGGGGTCTTCACGGGACTGGCGGTGTTTATCCCGTATATTGGCTTTGGTGTCGGGCTGGTCATGGCGATCCTGGCCGCGCTGCTGCAGTTCGGCAACTGGTACGGGCTGGCCGCGGTGGCGGTGGTCTACGGCTTCGGCCAGTTTATCGAGAGCTTTTACCTGACCCCGCGCCTGGTGGGCGAACGCATCGGCCTGCACCCGCTGGTGGTGATCTTCGCGCTGCTCGCCTTCGGCCAGCTGTTCGGCTTCTTCGGCGTGCTGCTGGCGCTGCCGACTTGTGCCGTGCTGCTGGTCGGTGCGCGGCAGCTGCGGCGGGTTTACCTGGCCAGCGACCTGTACCGAAAATAACGGCTGCCCCACTGCTGCCCACACCCGCAAGTTAGCCATACGTCATGTCCCCGCGTCCCAAGCAACTGTCGCTCGAGCTGGGCAGCCCGCCGCCTTCGACCTTCGAGAATTTCGTGGTGGCATCCAACCGCGAAGCGGTGCAGCGCCTGCGCGAACTGCCCGCCGCGCTCGCCCAGGAGCACGCCAGCGACCGGCTGGTCTACCTGTGGGGCGAGGTCGGCTGCGGCCGTACCCACCTGCTGCACGCGCTATGTGAGGCCGGGCCGCAGCACGGCATCCGCAGCCGCTACCTGAGCCCACACCACCCGCTGTCGGACTTCCTGTTCGACCCGTGGTGCCAGCTCTACACCGTCGATGACGTCGAGCTGCTGGATGAAGCGCGCCAGATCGCGGTGTTTTCGCTCTACAACGAGGTGCGCGCCCACGTGCGCACCGCGCTGGTGGTGGCCGGCGGCCTGGCCCCGCGCGCGATGCCGGTGCGCGAAGACCTGCGCACGCGCCTGGGCTGGGGCCTGGTGTACCAGGTCGCGCCGCTGTCGGACGACGACAAGAAGGCCGTTGTGCTGCATGCGGCACGCGAGCGCGGCCTGCAGCTGTCGCCGGAGATCACGCACTGGCTGGTGACGCGGCATTACCGCGACATGCCAAGCCTGATGGCGCTGCTGGACGCGCTCGACACCTACTCGCTGGAACGCAAGCGGCCGGTGACGCTGCCGCTGCTGCGTGAAATGTTTGCTGAATTCCGGGATTAGCGCCGGATCGGCGCCCATACCGCACCCAATGCGGCCCCGGCGCCTGCCTGCCTGCCCGCCCGACCTCTCGCCTTAAGGTAAAATCGCCGCCCATGAATCTGGCACTCTTTGACCTCGACCACACCCTGATCCCGACCGACAGCGACCATGAATGGGGCCGCTTCCTGGTCCGCCTGGGCGTCGTCGACGAGGAAACCTACCGGCAGAAGAACGACGAGTTCTACGGCCACTACAAAGCCGGCACCCTCGATATCCAGGCCTTCCTGCGCTTTGCGCTGGCGCCGCTGGCGGCCAACCCGCGCGACCGGCTCGATGCCATGCGGGTGCGCTTCATGCACGAGGTGATCGACCCGGTGATCACGCCGCAGGCGCGCGCGCTGGTCTACAAGCACCTGGAAGCCGGCGACCTGTGCGCCGTGGTGACCGCCACCAACAGCTTTGTCACCGCGCCGATCGCCGCGGCCTTCGGCATCAAGCACCTGATCGCCACCGAGCCCGCCACCATCGACGGCAAGCCGGAAAGCCAGTTCACCGGCGAGGTCCACGGCGTGCCCAGTTTCCGCGAAGGCAAGATCACCCGCGTCGAATCCTGGCTCAGGAGCCAGGGCGCGCAGTGGGACCACTTCGAAACTACCACCTTCTACAGCGACTCGGCCAACGACCTGCCCTTGCTGGAAAAAGTCTCCGAGCCGATCGCCACCAACCCGGACGATCGCCTGCGCCACCACGCCGCCGCGGCCGGCTGGCGCATCATGGATCTGTTCTGACGTGATCAAGAAGCTCATTACCCGGCTGCTGGGCAAACCCAGCCCCAAGCTGCGCCGCACCGGCCGCGCCCATACGCCGCGCATCGTCGGCGCCGACGAACACCAGATCGACCCCGCGCTGCTGTCGCGCAATGCCGTCAAGGTCACCTCCACGCTGCAGCAGGCCGGCTACCAGGCCTACATCGTGGGCGGCGCGGTGCGCGACCTGCTGCTCGGCATCAAGCCCAAGGATTTTGACGTCGCGACCAACGCCACGCCCGACCAGGTGCAGGCGCTGTTCCGGCGCTCGCGCATCATCGGCAGGCGCTTCCAGATCGTGCACGTGACCTTCTACGGCGGGCGCGAGCAGGAAATCATCGAGGTCTCGACCTTCCGCGCGCTGGTCGACGCCATCGCCAGCGAAACGCTGCCCGAAGGCCGCCGCCTCAAGCGCGCCGAGCTCGACAGCAAGACCCATGCGATCGATGCCTCGGGCCGGGTGCTGCGCGACAACGTGTGGGGCTCGCAGGCCGAAGACGCGGAACGCCGCGACTTCACCATCAACGCGATGTACTACGACCCGGCCGCGCAGACCGTGCATGACTACCATCACGGCATGGAAGACATCCGCGCGCGCACGCTGCGCATGATCGGCGACCCGGTCACGCGCTACCGCGAAGACCCGATCCGGATGCTGCGCGTGGTGCGCTTCGCCGCCAAGACCGGCTTCGACATCGACGAGGCCACGCGCCACCCGATCGCCGGCCTGGCGTCGCTGATCCACAACGTGCCCAGCGCGCGCCTGTTCGACGAGATGCTCAAGCTGCTGATGTCCGGCCACGCCTGGGCCTCGCTGCAGGAGCTGCGCAAGGCCGGCCTGCACCAGGGCCTGCTGCCGCTGCTGGACGTGGCGCTGGAGCAGCCCATGGGCCAGCGCTTCGTGCAGCTGGCGCTGGACAACACCGACCGCCGCGTGCAGGCCGGCAAGCCGGTCTCGCCGGGCTTCCTGTTCGCCGCGCTGCTGTGGCACCACGTGCTGCAGCGCTGGACCAGGCTGCGCGAGGAGGGCGAGCACGCCATCGCCGCGCTGAACACCGCCATGGACATGGTGCTGGAAAAGCAGACCGGCCAGCTGGCGATCCAGCGCCGCTTTGTCACCGACATGCGCGATATCTGGGGCATGCAGCCGCGCTTTGAAAAGCGCGTGGGCCGCATGCCGTTCCGGCTGCTGGAGTCGCCGCGCTTCCGTGCCGGCTTCGACTTCCTGCACCTGCGCTGCCAGTCGGGCGAGCTGCCCGAGGAACTGGCCGCCTGGTGGCAGGACTTCCAGGACGCCGACCCGGGCGAGCGCGAGGACCTGATCGACGCGGTACGCAGCGCGCGCGGCCCTGGTGGTCAAGGCGGTCATGGCAGTCAGGGTGGCCAGGGCGCCGAGGGCGAAGGCCCGGCACGCAAGAAGCGCCGCCGGCGCGGTCCGCGGAAATCGGATAAAGTGTCTTCCCGGAGCGACACGGACGCGGGCGAGGCAGCACATGCCGGCCCCGGCCAGCCGGAGGAAACCTAAATGACGCTTGCCTTCATCGGCATCGGGGCCAATCTTGGCGATGCCCGCCAGGCCATCAAGGACGCCATCGTGTGTCTGGCCCAGCAGGTCGGCATCACGGTGCTGGCGCGCTCATCGCTCTACCGCACCGCCCCGGTCGATGCCGGCGGCGACGACTACTACAACGCGGTGGTCAAGGTGCAGACCTCGTTCACCGCGGCGCAGCTCCTGCGCATCTGCCACCACATCGAAGACCAGTTCGGCCGCGAGCGGCCGTTCCGCAACGCGCCGCGCACGCTGGACCTGGACCTGCTGCTGTTCGGCGACGAGCAGCACGACCACGAGCACCTGACGGTGCCGCATCCGCGCCTGACCGAGCGCGCCTTCACGCTGGTGCCGCTGCTGGAGCTGGACGCCGCGCTGGCCATCCCCGGGCGCGGACGCGCCGCCGACTACCTGGCCGGCGTGGGCGCGCAGCGTATCGAGAAGGTGTCCACCTGCAAGTGCCTGCGCATGCAGGCCGCCGCTGGCGAGACCGGCGATGGCGGCAGCCCTGGCTGACCCCGCCCGGCTGCGCCCGCGGCGCAGCCTTCCACCCCACTGAAGCCCGGAACGCCATGCTCGATCACCTGCGCCGCATCGTCGTCGAAGGCCCCGTCGGATCCGGCAAGACCTCGCTGGCCCAGCGCCTGGCGCGCACGCTGCAGGCCCAGGAGCTGCCCGACAGCGCACGCCGCAGCCCCTTCCTCGAACCCTTCTACCGCGATCCCGCGCGCCATGCGCTGGCGCTGCAGCTGTGGTGCCTGACCCAGCGCGCGGTGCAGCTGCAGCAATGGCAGGCGGGGGTGCTGGCCGGACAGCGCATGGTCACCAATTTCCTGATGGCCAAGGACCGGCTGCACGCGGCGCTGACGCTGTCCGACGACGAACTGGCGCTCTACGACGCCATCGCCGCACGCCTTGACCTGCCGCCGCAGCGCGCCGACCTGGTGATCGTGCTGCAGGCCACCCCGTCGCTCCTGCGCGAGCGCATCGTGCGCCGCGGCGAGCCCGGCGAGGCCGGCATCGACGAACACTACCTGCAGCGCCTGGCCGGCGCCTACGGCGAATTGTTCCACCGGTACGACGACGCCCCGGTGATGGTGGTCGACACCGCCCACTTCAATCCGGTGGACAATGATGACGATTTCCGTACACTACTGTCGCGCATCGAAAACATGCGCGGCCGCAAGGCCTTTCTCAATCTCGCTGCGCCCTGACAGGCCACGCCTGCCAGACCCAACACAATAACGACGGCTGTCGTTGCCGTGCGGGCGGCCCTCCCGGCACCGGCAAAGCCGTCCTATATGGGCACTGCCATGAGCTACCTCCTCGATCCCTCCCGCAAGACCATCACGATTCCCAAACTGCAGGCGATGCGTGACGCCGGCGAGAAAATCGCCATGCTGACCGCGTACGACTCCAGCTTCGCCGCGCTGCTCGACTACTGCGGCGTGGAAATGATCCTGGTCGGCGATTCGCTGGGCAATGTGATGCAGGGCCAGCAGACCACGCTGCCGGTCACGCTGGAACAGATGGCCTACCACACCGAATGCGCGGCGCGCGGCAACCAGACCTCGCTGCTGCTGACGGACCTGCCGTTCGGCACCTATCCCACGCCTGAGGCCGCGTTTGCCAGCGCGGTCACGCTGATGAAGGCCGGCGCGCAGATGGTCAAGCTCGAAGGCGGCGACTGGCTGGCGCCCATCGTCAAGTTCCTGGTCGAGCGCAGCATCCCGGTATGCGCGCATATCGGCCTGACGCCGCAGTCGGTGCACGCGCTGGGCGGCTTCAAGGTGCAGGGCAAGACCAACGCCGGCGCGGCCCAGCTCAAGCGCGACGCGCTGGCGCTGCAGGCCGCCGGCGCGCAGGTGGTGCTGATGGAGGCGGTGCCCGCGGCGCTGGCCGGCGAGATCACGCAATCGCTGACGGTCCCCACCATCGGCATCGGCGCGGGCGCGGACTGCTCAGGCCAGGTGCTGGTGCTGCAGGACATGCTCAATGTCTACCCGGGCCGCAAGGCCAAGTTCGTGCGCAACTTCATGGACGGCCAGACCTCGATCGAGGCAGCCGTGCGCGCCTACGTGGCCGCCGTCAAGGACGGCAGCTTCCCCGCCGCCGAGCACACCTTCTCCGCCTGAGCCGGTGGAGATCGGCACCGCCACCGCCGACGCCTTCCGCCTGCTGGCCAGCGGCGACGCTGGCCTGTGGTTCATCGTCTGGACCTCGCTGATGGTGGCGGTGCTGGGACTGGCGCTGGCCACGGTGCCGGCGATCGCCGCGGCCTGGCTGATCGCCACCCGGCAGTTCCCGGGCCGGCGTGCGGTGGTGGTGGTGGCGCAGGCTTTCCTGTCGTTCCCGACCGTGCTGGTCGGGCTGGTCCTCTACCTGCTGCTGACGCGCCAGGGCCCGCTGGGCAGCCTGCACCTGCTGTTCACGCCGGCGGGCATGGTGCTGGGGCAGGCGGTGATCGGCTTCCCGGTGGTGCTGGCGTTTGCGCTGTCGACCCTGCAGGGCGCCGACGTGCGCCTGCGCGAGACCGCCTGGGTGCTGGGCGCAGGCCGCTGGCGCACCTTCCTGACCGTGATCCGCGAACTGCGCTTCGGGCTGATGGCGGCAGTGGTCGCCGGCTTCGGGCGCGTGATTGCCGAAGTCGGCTCGGCCCTGATGATCGGCGGCAATATCGAAGGCTCGACCCGCACCATCACCACGGCCATTGCGCTGGAAACCAGCAAGGGCGAGTTCGCCCAGGGCATTGCGCTGGGCATCGTGCTGGTGGCGCTGGCGCTGCTGGTCAATATCGGCATGGCCTGGCTGCAGGGTGCCGGAGGCTTCCGCCGATGACCCCCTCAGTTGCCCATGACCACAGCCCGCTGCTGACCGTGCGAGGGCTGGCGCGCACCATCGGCCTGCGCAAGCTCTTTGCCATCGACAGGCTGGTGATCCCGCGCGCCACCGCGATCGTGCTGACCGGCATGAACGGCGCCGGCAAGACCACGCTGCTGCGCATGCTGGCCGGGCTGGAGCCGGCACCCGGCGCCAGCGCGCAGTGGACCGACGCGCACGGCCAGGCGCACGACGCCCCCCTCTCCCCGCTGCCGCCGGCGTTGCGCCAGCGCATTGCCTACCTGCACCAGCATCCGTACCTGTTCCGCACCTCGGTGCGCGAGAACATCGCCTACGGCCTGCACGCACGCGGGATGCCGCGCGACGAGATCGCCCGCCGCGTGGGCGAGGCGCTGGGCTGGGCCGGCGTGTCGCACCTGCAGGACACCGCGCCCGAATACCTGTCAGGCGGCGAGATCCAGCGCGTGGCGCTGGCGCGCGCCAAGGTGCTGGAGCCGGAGTTGCTGCTGCTGGATGAGCCTACCTCGAGCCTGGACGGCCATGCGCGCGAACAGGTGATTGGGCTGGTCGGCGACCTGGCCGCCGAAGGCCGCACCGTGGTGATGATCTGCCACGACCGCGAGCTGATCAACCTGCCGGGCGTGGTGCGCTGGAAGCTGGGCGACGGCGTCCTGGACACGCACCACCCTTAGTCTTCAGGCTTACTGACTCAGCGTCGCCGGCATCGCGCCGCGCAAGGCGTTGACCAGGACGATGGCCTCGGCGCGCGCGAGCATCGCGCGCGTGATCACCGCTTCCGTCACCACTTCGCCGGGGGCGCCCAGGGCCGCCCCTCCCTCGTCCAGCGCCACCGCGCGCATCACGCCGGGCAGGATGTCAGCCGACAGCGGCGGCGTCAGCCAGCGGCCATCGATACGGACGAAGACCGAGCTGCGCCCGCCTTCCAGCAGCTCACCGCGCGTGTTGAAGAACAGCAGGTCAAAGCCACCGGCACGCTCGGCGGCCTGCCAGCCCGCATCGAACACTGCGCGCGCGCTGGTCTTGTGGCGGCGCAGCGGATCGGCGGCGGGTAGTGGCTCGGGGGCGATATCGATCCTGACCGGACCGGCCGGCATCGGTGCCACCGCGCCGCTGGCAAATGCGAGCGCGCCGCGCTTGTCCACGCTCATACGCAGGCGCCATGTCCCCGCGCCCAGCTGCGCTACCTGCGCGGCCACCGCGTTGCGTGCCGCATCGGCATCGAAAGCGAAGCCGAACGTATGTGCCGAAGCGCCAATGCGCGCAAGATGCCGCGCCAGGTAAAGGCACTCGCCGTCCTGCACGCGCATGGTTTCGAACAGCGTAAAACCGGGATCGTGCCGCGTCAGGAAACGCGCCTTCCAGCCGCATTCATCGAACTCCTCCGCCGCGACGCTGTCATGGACGATGCCGCCGCCCACGCCCATTTCACCCGCGCGCAGGCCGGTATCCGCGAGAGGCGCCAGTACCAGCGTGCGGATTGCCACCGACAGCGCGAACGGTCCCGCGGTGCCTTCGTCGGTTGGCACATCGATCCAGCCGATCGCCCCGGTGTACAGCCCGCGCGGCGTGCCTTCCAGTTCGGCAATGATCTGCATGGTGCGCCGCTTGGGCGCGCCGGTGATGGAGCCGCACGGGAACAGCGCCGCCATCAGCGCGCCAAAGCGCGTGCCGGGCCGCGCCGTCGCGGTGACGGTAGAGGTCATCTGCAGCACCGCGCCAAACGGCTGCACCGCAAAGCGCTCCGGCACCGCCACGCTGCCCGGCTGCGCGATGCGCCCCAGGTCGTTGCGCAGCAGGTCGACGATCATCACGTTCTCGGCGCGGTTCTTGGCATCGGCGGCCAGCGCGGCGGCGGCCTGCGCATCGCGCACGGCATCGCCCGAGCGCGGCGCGGTGCCCTTCATCGGCCGGGTCAGCAGGTGGCCCTGGCCGTCGTGGCGCACGAACAGCTCGGGCGACAGCGACAGCACCGTGGCACGATCCGGCAGGCTGGCCAGCACGCCATACGGCACCGGCTGCGCGGCGCGCAGCGCGGCATACAGCGCCACCGGGTCGCCAAAGGCATCGAAGTGCAGGCGCTGGGTGTAGTTGACCTGGTAGGTGTCGCCGGCTTCGATCCACTGGTGGATGCGGGCGATGGCATCGTCGAATGCCTCGCGGGAGGTATCGGAGGCCACGTCCATCAGGCCCGCCGGCCTGGGGTCGGCTTTCGCCTGCAGCCACGCCGTGACCGCCGCGGCATCGAGCCGGCGCAGGTTGCGGAACCACAGCAGGCGCAGCGCGCCGTCGTGGAACGGCATCGCGTTGCCGGTGTGCACCGGGGCATCGACCAGCGCGCCGCCGAATTCGTAGGGGGCAAACAGGGTGGCATGCCAGCCCTGGCGCCAGCCTTCGGCAAGCATGGTGTCGAGTTGCGCGATGTCGCTGCCGGCGGGCAAGACGTCTTCACGGATGAAGCCGGTGTAGAGGCGTGATGCGGCTTGCGCCGCCGGGGCCGTGGCGTCGTCGAGAAGGACGAAGACATCTCCTCCCCCTGGCTGGGTGCTCCCCTCGCCCGCTTGCGGG
>NZ_JBYTAH010000123.1:0-11283 GCF_058787975.1 Cupriavidus sp. FW305-26 | reverse complement strand
GGGCGGCGGCGGCTTCGACGGCGGCGGCGCCTCGGGCAACTGGTGACAGCACAAGGAACGAAGACAATGCCGAATCTCCGACGTGCCCTGCACCATATCGCCACCACGGCCAGCGCAGCCCGCAAGCACTTTCCAGCCGAAGCCCAGCAGCAGCTGCATGCAGCCGTGCATGCCGGCGAAGCCAGCCACCGCGGCGAGATCCGCGTGGTGATCGAAGCCAGCCTGCCGGTGGGCGATGCCTGGTCCGGCGTCACGCCGCGCGAGCGCGCCCGCTTCCTGTTTGGCGCGCTCGAGGTCTGGAACACCGCGGACCATACCGGCGTGCTGCTCTATATCAACCTGGCCGACCATGCGGTCGAGCTGCTCGCCGACCGCGGCATCGACGCCAGCGTGGGGCCCGCCACCTGGCGCGAGCTGTGCGACGAACTGGTGCTGGGACTCAGGCAGGACCTGTCGGTACGGCCGGTGCTGGCCACGGTGGCGCGCATCCATGCACTGCTGGCCACGCACTTCCCCTCCGACGGCGGGCACAACCCGAACGAGCTGGACGACCGTCCGGTCTTTCTCTAGCCGACCGGCTCAGCGGGCGGCAGCCGCCTCGCGGCGGGCGCGCCGCCCGCCCATCGCGTACCACACCGCCGCCAGCGCCTGCAGCGCCACCAGCACGGCCCACGCCGTCAGGTGCGCCTCCTTCGGGTAATGGCCACCAATAGCGGGCCACAGGTCCAGTACGAAGCCGATACCCACCTGGCAGGCAAAGGTCGACAGGAACACGGTCAGCGTCAGCGCCGTGGTAGCCCTTCCGATCAGCGCATCCGGGAAGCTGCGCGCCAGCACCGCATAGGTCAGGATGCCGCTGGAGCCGAACACGCCATAAGCCACCCACAGCAGCACCGGCGGCAGCGGGACCTGCGCCATCAGCAGCAGCTGGACCATGATAAAGGCGGTCATGCCAGTGCCGGCAAAGGCATACAGGCTTACGCCGATACGCTCCAGGTGGCGCGCGGCCCAGCCCGCGCCGACGCAGCCGGCCATCATCGCGAAGCCGATCACCGAGACCAGTTGTGCGCTGCTGGCTGGATCGAAGCCGGGCACGTCGCGCAGGAACGCACCCACCCATAGCGTCTGCACCGCCATGAACACGCCCTGGTTGAGCAGTGTCAGCGGCACCACGCGCCAGAAACGTTCGCTGACCAGGATCTGGCGCGTGCCGCGCAGTTGTTCGCGCAGGCTTTCCTTGCCGGCGCGCGGCTTGTCCGGCACGCCGAACCACAGCAGCACCGCCATCGCCAGCGATATGCAGGTCAGCCCCATGCTGACCGTGCGCCAGTCAGTCAATGACAGCAGCCACGACAGCGGCGCGCCGACCAGCACCGCGCCCAGGCCGCCGATGGCCATCACCACACCGTTGAGCAAGGGCATGCGCGACAGCGGGAACCACATCGACAGCGCCTGGATGGTGGCGCCCAGGCACACCGACACGCCTACCCCGATCAGCAGCCGGCCGGCGGCCAGCCCGCCCATGCCGGGCGCCAGCGCGAACACCATCGAACCGGCCACCGCCACCAGCAGCATCACGGCCTCGGTGCGGCGCGGGCCGTAGCGGTCCAGCAGGATTCCCGCAGGCAACTGGGCGCAGGCGAAGCCGAGGAAGTAGAAGCTGGTGAGCAGGCCCAGGTCGCCGGCATTGAGCCCGAGCTCGCGCGTCAGGTTCGGCGCAAAGCCCAGGTTGACGCCGCGGAACAGATAGGACACCAGGAAGCCCAGCGAGAATACCGCCAGCACGCGCCAGCGGGCGCCGGCAGCAGCACCAGGGGCAAATCGCGCTTGCGAGGGCGCGGAAGACAAGTTTGAAGTCGTAGTCGTCATGATGGCCCGAATTGTCGTTCCTCCGGCAAACCAAAGCCAACGAAAGATACCCGCGGCAATTGTGAGTAGAATTTGACGGCCATGGCCAAATCCCCCGCCAAACCCGCCCAACGCCCCGTCCACCTGCCGCCGCTGCAAGCGCTGCGTGCGCTCGAGGCCGCCACGCGCCACCGCAGCTTCTCGCGCGCGGCCGAGGAACTGGCCCTGACGCACAGCGCCATCAGCCACCATATCCGCGCGCTCGAGACCAGCCTGGGCACCAAGCTGTTCCAGCGCACCGGCAGCCAGATGACCCCCACCAGCGTGGGCGCGCGGCTGGCGGAACAGGTGCGCGGCGCGCTCGACAGTATCGAAAGCGCGCTGCGCGAGGCCGGCAACAGCGCCGCGCCGCCGGTAACACGGCTGCAGGTCAGCGTGATGGCCGACCTGGCCAATGCCTGGCTGATCCGGCGCCTGCCCAGCCTGCACGCCCAGGTGCCGTCGCTGGACCTGCACCTGCGGCTGCATGCGGAGATCACGCCGCCCGACCCGTACAGCGTCGATGTCGGCATCTGGCACCAGCGCATCGACCTGCCCGGCTTTGAATGCCACAACCTGATCGAGGACCATGTGATCGCGGTGGCCAGCCCGGCGCTGCTGGCGCGCTACCCCGGCTTCACGCTGGCCGACGTGCCGCGCATGCCGATGCTGCGCTTTGCGTTGCGCCCGTGGCGCGACTGGCTCGAAGCCGCCGGCCTGCCAGGCGACGAGCCCGAACGCGGCCCGATCTTCCAGGATGCCGGCCTGATGCTGCAATCGGCCGTCGCCGGGCTCGGCGTAGCCACTGCGCGCGCCCAGCTGGCGCACGATTACCTGGCCAGCGGCGAACTGGTGCAGATCGGGCCCACCCGCATCCCGTCCAGCCTCCATTACTGGGTCACCTGGCGCGAAGGCAATCCGCGCGAGAAGGCCATCCAGCAGTTCCATGCCTGGCTGGAGGAACAGGTCCGGCAGGAAGCCGGCCACGTCCACCCTGGCGCCGACGGCAGCACGCCCGCCAAGCGGTTTCATGCATGAAATTGTTTGAGGCGCAGATGTTGGCAATACGAATCATTTTCGTCTAGACCAGTGAAATCAAGGGCTTGGCGGGTGCCGCAAGCCCTGCGATGGCCTGCCGTACGCGGTGCCGCGGCGTTGCCAGAGCGGTCCGAGTTTCACCAATGCAACCAGATCGCACACCGTGCCAGCGTCCGTGAAAAATCTACCCGCCCCATCCAAAGAGATGAGATACGGCCGGGCCCGCCCGGCGCCGCATCGTGCAAACGCTTGTCAACGCGTCGATTCCGTCCACCCAACCGCGCCCGCAACCGCGTGCGCGGCGCCAAAAGGCTGAAGACAACCGCGGCACGCCGGGGTGGCTACCGAGGTACAGAGTTCAAAACGTTGTAACGGAAATGAAACTACCTGGCAGCTTCATTCGCGTGCTGCATTCGAGCCCTGACGCCTGTCCGTTTGAAATTTTGCTCTCCCTCCTTCGGATGGGCATTGCCGGTGAAAAGTAGGCTTGTCGACACTCGCTTGCCACGCACTGTGATCCATGCGCCTAATTACCCGCTCGCCGAATGCTGCGCTGCAATATAGAAATCCCGCCAGATGTATCAGAAGCGGAACGTTATTGATCGCCAGCAATTGCCCAAGGCCAGCCGAAAATTTCCTTTTCCTTTTGTTATCAAAGGATTAGCCATATCTGGCACGTTCGTCGCACATATGTCCGCGCGAACAGAAGCCCGGAACAGGGGGACGTCTGAAACCGAAGCGGCAACACACTGGCACGCGTTCGCCGAAGATCAGTTTCAGGACGACCCCGCATCCCAGGGCGGGATTCGGACTGGCGCTGTAAGCGTGGGCCACGCGGCAGGAACTGGTCCGCATCGGCTGGCCAGGTGCAGGGGTCGTCGACAAGATTAGCGGAGGTCGTTCAGGAACACGGGCCGCAAGCGGACGAAAAGCGGCCCGTGGTACCTGGACTATGCGGCACGCCACGGCTGACCGGGGCGGCACGCAGACAACAAGCGGACGCATCGGCCGAGCCGGCGCATCCGGACAAGAAACGGGGTGAAGCAACAGCCTGCCATGCAGGCGATGCGAAGCGGCAGCCGCCGCGACCGATGCCAGGGAGGTGAGGTCGCGGCGGCGGCGAAAACGGGCCCACCGGCCCGCGCAACGCAGCGCCGCGGGCAGCAATTTTGGGAGAGCGCCAGGCCGTGGCATTGACATGTTGCGGCAGGCGCAAGCCTTAGAGCCAACGAAACCAGTGACCCGCAACAGCAGGCCACCGGCTTTGTAAAAGCAAAAGATCCGGGGAAATTTATGAGCGCGTACACCAACCGCCCGCTGCTGTACCTGTCGCAGCACCACGACGCCATGCTCTGCAGGATGCTCGCACAGCGTGGCTGGAAGATCAGCTTCGCCTCCAACCTGCAAGACCTCCACGCGCTACCCCCGGGCAACCAGCCGCTTGCGGCGATGCTCGACCTGCAAGGCGGCTTCAGCGATGCCGACCTGGAATCGTTCGAGCCCTGGCTCTCGCTGCCGCATATCGGCTGGATCGGCATCATCGCCGGCCAGGAGTCCCTGACCGAATCCGCGCGCCGGCTGCTGGGCCTGTACTTCGTCGACTATTACACCGCACCGGTCCAGCACCCTCGCCTGGCGGAATCGCTCGGCCACGCGCTCGGCATGGCGCAACTGCGCCCGGGCGCGCAGCATGCCCGCCCCGGCACCGCACGCCCGGACGGCATGATCGGCAGCTGCCCGGCCATGCAATCGCTCTTCCGCGGTATCGAGAAGGTGTCGCGCTGGGACACACCCGTGCTGATCTCCGGCGAGTCCGGCACCGGCAAGGAACTGGCCGCTCATGCCATCCACCGCGCTTCGGAGCGGGCCTCGCGCCCCTTCGTCGCGGTCAACTGCGCGGCGATCCCGCCCACGCTGCTGATGTCAGAGCTGTTCGGCTATGAGCGCGGCGCCTTCACCGGCGCGACCAAGCGCAAGCCCGGCCGCATCGAGATGGCACAGGGCGGCACCCTGTTCCTGGATGAAATCGGCGACATGCCGATCGAAAGCCAGACCAGCCTGCTGCGCTTCCTGGAAACCGGCCGCATCGAGCGGCTGGGCGGCACGGAATCGGTGGAGGTCGATGTGCGCATCATCTCCGCCACCCATGTCGACCTGGAAGCCGCGATCGCCGCCGAACGCTTCCGCGGCGACCTCTACCACCGGCTGTGCGTGCTGCGCGTGCGCCAGCCACCGCTGCGCGAACGCGGCAGCGACATCCTGCTGATCGCCGAACACGTGCTGGACAACGTGCGCAAGCAGTCGCCGGCACGCATCCGCGGCTTCTCGCCGATGGCGCTGCGCGCGATCCAGCAGCACAACTGGCCCGGCAACGTGCGCGAGCTGATCAACCGCATCCGCCACGCCGCCGCCATGTGCGAAGACGGCGTGATCCAGCCCGACGACCTGGAGCTGGCCACCCCCGCCGACGACCGCCCGCTCACGCTCGCGGCCATCCGCGAAGCGGCCGAGCAGACCGCGATCGTCGAGGCGCTGCAGCGGCATCATGAACGGCTGATTGACGTGGCGGCGGAGCTGGGGATTTCGCGGGTGACGCTGTTCAGGTTGATGCGGGATTACAAGCTGCAGGTGAAGAAGGGGGACCTGGGGTTGATCTGCGTGCAGGGCTAGCCGATCCATCGCGGAGGAAGCGACCGATGTCACCTGATGCCTACCTTGAAATGGCCGAGACCGAAGCCAGCCACTGGTGGTTCCGGGGGCGGCGCGAAATCGTCGGCACGATCCTTTCCAGCCTGGCGTTGCCGCGCGACGCGTCGATCCTGGAGATCGGCGCGGGCACCGGCGGAAACCTTGAGATGCTGTCACGGTTCGGCAACGTCAGCGCCGTGGAAATGGATGGCACCGCCCTGCGGCTGGCGCGGGAGAAGACCCTGGGAGCCTGCGACATCCGCAGTGGCAGGTGCCCCGACGACATGCCATTCCCCGAACACAGCTTCGACCTGGTCTGCCTGCTTGATTGCCTGGAACACATCGCCGACGATGCCGGGGCACTGGACTGCACCGCAAGGATGCTGAAAGCCGGCGGCGCTGCACTCATTACCGTGCCCGCCTATCAATGGCTATGGAGTTCCCACGACGTCTTCCTGCATCACCAGCGCCGCTATGGCAAGCGGTCGCTGCATGCACTCGCCACCCGGTGCGGCATGCGCGTGGAACGGATGTCCTATTTCAACACGCTGCTGTTCCCGCTTGCGGTGGCGGCCCGCATCAGCGACCGGCTGAGCGGCAGCCGGAAGGCAACGGGAGCGGGTCTCCCGCCCCAACCCGTCAACCAGGCATTGCACCGCCTGTTCAGCACGGAACGCCATTGGCTGGCACGCGGATCGCTGCCGTTCGGCATTTCCCTGATGGCTGTCGTGCGCGCATCGTGAGCGCCAGCATCACCACGCCCGAACTTCGCCGGGTCACGCGCTTCCTGGTATCGGGCGCCGCCTCGACGGGCGTGCATGTCGCCATCACCGCGACGCTGGTCACCACCCTGGCGACCTCACCGGTCGCGGCGAACTGCGTGGCCTTCGTGTGCGCGACCGCCTGCTCCTATCTTCTCAACACCTTGTGGAGCTTCTCGTCGCGGCTGCGCAACCGGACCCTGGGCCGCTTTGCCGGCGTATCGCTGCTTGGGCTGGGCCTGACCATGGGCATTTCCTGGACGGCGCAATATCTGGGGGCCAGCTATTGGGCTGGTTTGGCCGGCGTGGTCCTGACGGTGCCGGCCTTCAGCTACCTTGCGCACCGGGCCTGGACTTATCGGGACTAGGCATCGTCCCGCGGCCAGGCCGGGCACGCATCAGCGGCCACTGCTCACATGCCCGCGGTCGATCCGGATCACACGCCTTCCCGAGGCGATGAGCCTGTCCTGGCCGGTTTCCTGGTAACGGCGCCGCACCAGATAGATCGGCCGTCCCTTGGCTTCATCATAGATGCGGCCGACGTACTCGCCGACCACGCCCAACCCGATCAGCTGGATGCCTCCCAGGAACAGCAGTACCGAAAGCAGCGACGCATAGCCAGGGACATCAATACCGAGGATCAGGGTACGTGCCACGATGAAGGTGCCGTAGCAGAACGCGCCAAGCGCAATCAGGACTCCGATGTATGTCCAGCTGCGCAGCGGGATGGTGCTGAAGCTGGTAATGCCTTCAAGCGCGAGGTTCCACAGACGCCAGCCCGAAAACTTGGAACGCCCGGCGCTGCGCGACTCGCGCTCATAGGGCACGATCACGGTCCGGTAGCCCACCCAGGCAAACAGTCCCTTCATGAAGCGCCGCCGTTCCGGCATCTGCTTGAGCGCGTTGATCACGACCCGGTCCATCAGGCGGAAGTCCCCGACGTTCACGGGAAGCTTCTGCTCGGACAGCTTGTTATGGATGCGGTAGTAGGCGCCCGCGGTCACGCGCTTGAGCCAGGAGTCGCACACGCGGCTGCTGCGCTGGGCAAGCACCACCTCTGCCCCTTCCCGCCAGCGCATGACCAGCTCAGGGATCAGTGAGGGCGGGTCCTGCAAATCAGCGTCCATGGGAATCACCGCGTCGCCAAGGGCTTCGTCGAGTCCCGCAGTCAAGGCAGCTTCCTTGCCAAAATTCCGCGTCAGGTCCACGACTCGCACCCGTGCATCCCGGCGCGAATATGCAATGAGCTTGTCCAGCGTGTCGTCCGAGCTGCCGTCGTTTACCAGCACGATCTCGAAGCGGATCGCATCGATGGATTCGAGCACTGGAATGACGCTGGCGAAGAATTTGCTGATGCTTTCGGATTCGTTGTAGCAGGGCACAACGAGGGAAAGCAGTTTGACATCGTATGGACCCGACATGATCCCCTCCCGAGACGGGGTGGCTTGTGCACACACACCGTCGTGATTGCGCTGTCATGCGCCTTGTTATTTACCTGGTGCGAACCGCTCCCCGGCCCGCGCCCTGCGCAGGATTGCCATCAGCAGCAACAGCGTCACCAGCGGCCCGGCAGGTGGCAGATGACCCGCCTGATTCATGCTCAGGGCAAACGGCAGCAGCCATGCCACCACCAGCAGTTCCCGCTCCCCTTTCATCCAGCCGTGCTTCACACCCTCGACTGCCAGGCCTGCGATCGCCAGTCCCACCCAGGTCAGTTCGTAGTACCAGAGGTAGGGGCTTACCATCACGGTGGACGCGGCCAGCGTGGCAATACGCAGTGCCGTCGAACTCCGGCCGCGCCAGGCTCTGACCAGCACCCAGATCGCAAACACCGCGCCCAGCCCATGGGCCAGGTACGCGACCGTCACCGACGCCCCGGCCCGGCGCATCATGGCGAAGACGGTCGGACAATGGCGCCATCCAATCTCGCCCTGCTCAAGTACGATCTGCCTGAAGAGCGTGCCGCTTTCCAGGAACGCGGGTACGGTTTCCCATCCCCAAAGGGCAATGCTGCAGGCAGCGATCGCAGCCGCGGTTGCCGCAGCGGTAAAGAATGCCTTCCATGCGCGGTCCACCACCAATGCTACGGGGAGCAACGCCGCCAGTTGCGGCTTCACGCTCAGCAAGCCAATCAGCACGCCCGCCAGCACCGGCCGGGTTCTCAACTGGATCAGCGCCCATGCCGCCATGCCGGCCGTCAGTAACGAGTTCTGCCCGATCAAGGCGGCCTCATGGATTCCGGGAAAAGCCAGCACGGGCAGCCACACCACGTGGCGCGGCACACCGGGAAAAGCCAGGATCCTGAGTACCGCGGTGATGTACACGACTGCCGTGCTGCCGATGAAAAGCAGATAGCTCGCTGCAAACGGCAACAAGGACAGCGGCATCACGAACAGCAGGAAGGTCGGCGGGTAGACCCATGGCAGGAAAAACTTCCCCTCGCCCCGGACTGCACCGAACGCCGCTATGACGTGCCGCAGCGTCTCGTAGTCATAGACCTTGGCAGCCTGACCCTTCATGACCAGATACGACGCACTCCAGAAGGCCGAGAAATCCACGCCAGGGCGACCCAGCGAATCCGTGGTGAAGCCCCTCGTTTTGAATGCCCATGCCACGATCAAGGCACCATAGATGATCAGCACGGCAACGCTGTAGGCCCGGAGACGCTCCAGGTCCAGCCAATGCCGCGACATCACTGACCCCGGCGTTGCTGCCGGGCTATGGTCCAGGCTCATCGCTCCCCATCCCCCTGATATTCTGTGGCAGCGCCGGCCTGATTTCTTCTTGGCAATGCAGCGGCGATGCATCGATGTACTGGCTCCATTCTGGTCAGGCGCCCACCGATGTACAAGCAGAACCAAGGCCTGCGCGGGGGCGCTGAAATCCGGCTCGTGCGAGCGTTTCCAAACTGAATCGCGACCCGCTTCGACCGCAATCCCGTGTGCCATTCCGGTTCTCCCGACATTGACCGGGGGCGCAGCCAGTCCGCGGCGACAGCGCGCGTTTCCCCGCTGAAACGTTCGCGTTCGGGCGGCTTACTCCCGGCGACTCATCCCGCGCGGACGCACAGCGGCGCCATTGCGCGTCGGTCTCCGCCAAATGCACTGTGTGCCGCACGCTCCGACTCATACTTTTGGAGCAGGGATGGCCGCACGCGCGCGCTGCCTCGCATGCGGCCGCGAGCTTCAAAGAATTAAGCACGATTCGTCGTGGAAACGGGAGCACGGGCACGTTGTCGCCATCTCGGCAACGCGCGCACCCAGGCGGCGCCCTCTCCCCGGGAAAACAAGCGCACCTGCGGCGATGGCGCGGTTATTGCGACAGCCTGGCAACTGCGCCCCCGGCGGCGCCGGGCCAGCCGCGCGCCCTTCCCGCCTGATCCGGATGGGTAACCATTACAGCCACCGCGAGACGCCATGAAAATCATCACGACCTGGGTGGAGACGACCAGCAGGGAAAGCCTGCTCCAGCAGTTCGCCACGAAGCAATGGTTCTGGCTCGCCCTCTTCGGACTCAGCCTGTTCTCGATCCTCTCATTTATCGGTGGCCGCTTGCTGGTGGATGCCGACACCCTCTGGCACATCGCCGCCGGCAAATGGATCCTTGCCAACCACGCAGTGCCGGCGACCGATCCGTTCTCATTCTCTTTTCACGGCGCAAAATGGGTTCCGCATGAATGGCTGGCCGAAGTCATCCTTGGCGCATCCCATGCCTGGCTCGGCTGGGCCGGGCCGGTGCTGGTCACCGCGCTGGCGACTGCCGTCACGCTGACCGTACTGTTGCGGTTCCTGCTGCGCTATATCGAACCACTGCATGCGTTCGCCGTGACACTCCTGGCCTTCCTCACGCTGGCCCAGCATCTGCTCGCCCGCCCCCATGCGCTGGCCTGGCCGCTGATGGTGATCTGGGCCGCCCACCTTGTGCTGGCGCGTGAGCAAGGCAAGCGACCCAGCCTGTGGCTGCCGGTCGTCATGCTGGCCTGGGCCAACCTGCATGGCAGCTTCCTTCTCGGTATCGGGCTGGCCGGCGCGCTGGCCGTCGAGGCCTTCCTGACTGAAGGACATCCACGCCGGAGCGCGCGGGCATGGGCACCATTCCTGGCACTGACCGTCCTGGCGGCCCTGCTGACACCGAACGGCGTGGACGGCCTGCTCTTCCCCTTCCACGTTTCCGGCATGAGTTTTTCGCTCAGCATCATCAGCGAATGGAAGTCACCGGATTTCCGCTTGATCCAGCCAATCGAGCTGTGGCTTGGCTTTGTGCTGTTCGGCGCGCTCTACTTCGGGTTCCGCCTGCCTGCAACCCGGATCCTGATGTGCTTCGGGCTGGTTCACCTTGCCCTGGCCTTCGCGCGCTATGCCGAACTGCCGGGGTTGCTGGCCCCGCTGTTGCTGATGCCCAGCGTCGGCCCCCAGCTACGCGCAGCCATCCGTCCGGAAATCAAGCCACGCCTGTCACCACGGAGTATTCGAACCATTACCGCGTTGTGCATGGCCTTGTTCATGGGCAGCATCGCCTTCCTTGCCAAAGGCATCCAGCACGACCAGAGCCGGGTACTGCCCCGCGAGGCCGTCAACGCGGCCATGGCGGCAGGTGCCGCCGGGCCGGTCTTCAACAGCTACAACTTCGGCGGCTACCTCATATTCTCCGGCATTGCGCCGCTCATCGACGGCCGCGCCGACCTCTACGGCGACGATTTCGTGCGAAGGTATATGGCAGCCTATTCTGGCGATGCCAAGGTCCTGCACGCCCTGATCCAGAAATACAAGATCCGATGGGCCGTTCTGGAGCCCTCTAGTCCTGCATCAAAGCTGATCGATGGCCTACCGGGCTGGCGAAAAGTGCATGAGGATACCAATGCCGTCGCCTATATCCGCGGACAATAGGGCCGTCACCCGCCCGCCCGTGC
>NZ_JBYTAH010000122.1:0-11921 GCF_058787975.1 Cupriavidus sp. FW305-26 | reverse complement strand
CCCCTGGCTTTGACAGCCAGCTGCTGCGCGCCCCGCCCAACCGCTTCGACCTGGCCCTGCTGCCGATCATCCTGGCCGTGATCGTGATGATCGCGTTCACCGCGCAGCAGATGAACGCCCCGTTCCAGCCCGACCAGCAGCTGGCGGTGCACCTGGACGTGGCCTACCTGCCCTATTACCTGATGCGCACCAGCATCCGCATGCTGGCGGCGCTGGCGGCGTCGCTGCTGTTCTCGCTGGCGTTTGCCGCGCTGGCGTCAAAGAGCCGCACGGCGGAGAAGGTGCTGGTGCCGGCGCTGGACATCCTGCAGTCGATACCCGTGCTGGGCTTCCTGTCGATCACCGTGACCGGCTTTATCGCCCTCTTTCCCGGCAATATCGCAGGGGTCGAGTGCGCGGCGATCTTCGCCATCTTCACCTCGCAGGCGTGGAACATGGCGTTCAGCCTGTACCAGTCGTTCCGCACCATCCCGGGCGATTTGATGGAAGCGGCGGCCATGTTCCGGCTGTCGCCGTGGCAGCGCTTCTGGCGGCTGGAAGTGCCGTTCGCCATGCCGGGGCTGCTGTGGAACATGATGATGTCGATGTCCGGCGGCTGGTTCTTCGTGGTGGCGTCCGAGGCGATCTCGGTATCCGGCCACGACATCCGCCTGCCTGGGATCGGCTCCTATATCGCGCTGGCGATCCAGCAGCAGGACCTGGCCGCGATCGGCTGGGCCATCCTGGCGATGCTGGCGGGCATCCTGCTGTACGACCAGCTGCTGTTCCGCCCGCTGGTGGCATGGGCCGACCGCTTCCGCTTCGAGACCCTGGCGCAGGACAAGCTGCCGCAGTCGTGGCTGCTGGACCTGCTGCGCCGCTCGGCGTGGGTGGGTGCAGTGCTGGCGCAGACGGCGGCGCTGGCCGGGCGCACGCTGGCGTGGGGCGCGCGCCGCGGGCAGGCCCCGGCGCAGCCGGACAATCCGCGGCGCGCGCTTTGGTTCGGCCGCGTGCGCGACGCCGTGATCGTGCTGGTGGCATTGGCCGCGTTGCTGCGCGTGGGCTACTTCGTGCACAGCGAGGTGGGCTGGGCCGAAGTCGGCCATGTGCTGTGGCTCGGCACGATCACGATGGTGCGCGTGGTGGTGCTGATCGCGCTGGCGGCGCTGGTGTGGGTGCCGATCGGCATCCGCATCGGCCTGAGCCCGGAACTGGCGCGCATTGCCCAGCCGATCGCGCAGTTCCTGGCCGCCTTCCCGGCCAACCTGATGTTCCCGCTGGCGGTGATGCTGATCGTGCGCTTCGGGCTGAACCCGGAGATCTGGCTGAGCCCGCTGCTGATCTTCGGCACGCAGTGGTACATCCTGTTCAACGTGGTCGCGGGGACGTCGGGCATTCCCACCGAACTGAAACTCGCCGCGCGCAATTTCGGCCTGCGTGGCTGGCTGCTGTGGAAGCGCTTCCTGATCCCCGCGGTGTTCCCGAGCCTGCTGACCGGGCTGGTGACCGCCGCCGGCGGCTCGTGGAACGCGAGCATCGTGTCCGAGTACGTGACCTGGGGCGACCGCACCATCGTCGCCACCGGGCTCGGCAGCTACATCGCCGAGACCACCGCGCGCGGCGACTTCCCGCGCATTGCGCTGGGCATAGTCGTGATGGCGCTGTTCGTGGTCGGCTTCAACCGGCTGCTGTGGAACCGCCTGTATCAACTCGCGCAAGAGCGCACCCGCTTGTAAGGCAACGATGGCAGAGAACATTGCATCCACCGCCGCCCCCGCCGTGATCGAGCTGCGCGGCGTCGGCAAGATCTTCCGCACCGCCAGCCAGAGCGACCGTGCCGTGCTCGAAGGCGTGGACCTGACGCTGCGCGAGGGCGAGATCGTCGCCATGCTGGGCAAGTCCGGCTCGGGCAAGTCCACGCTGTTGCGCATCATGGCCGGGCTGGTCGGCGCCGACCGCGGCGAGGTGGACTTTCGCGGCGAACGGCTGGCCGGCACCGCAAAGGGCATCGCCATGGTGTTCCAGTCGTTCGCGCTGTTCCCGTGGCTGACGGTGCAGCAGAACGTTGAGCTGGGGCTCGAGGCCCAGGGCGTGCCCAGGGCCGAGCGCGAGCGCCGCGCCGAGGCCGCGATCGACATGATCGGGCTGGCCGGCTTCAACAGCGCACTGCCGCGCGAGCTGTCGGGCGGCATGCGCCAGCGCGTGGGCATTGCGCGCGCGCTGGTGACCGAGCCGGACCTGCTGCTGATGGATGAAGCATTCTCGGCCCTGGACGTGCTGACCGGCGAGACCCTGCGCGACGAGATGCTGGCGCTGTGGGAAAGCGGCCGTGCCAATATCAGGAGCATCCTGATCGTCTCGCACAATATCGAAGAGGCAGTGATGATGGCCGACCGCATCGTGATCCTGTCGAGCGACCCGGGCCGCATCCGCGCCGAGGTGCCAGTGGCGCTGCCGCGTCCGCGCAACCGCGACAGCGCGCAGGTGCGCGCGCTGGTCGACGAGATCTACGCGCTGATGACCGCCCCCGCCGCGGAAGCGCGCCTGCCCGCGCAAGCGCCCGCGCGCCAGATCGCCTACCGGCTGCCGGACGCCGACATCAGCCAGATGGAAGCGATCCTCGACCTGCTGTGCGAGGCACCCTTCAACTGCCGCGCCGACCTGCCCCACCTGGCCGACGAAGCCGGCCTCACCGACGACGAACTGCTGCCTGCGTGCGAAGCGCTGCAGCTGGTGCAACTGGTGTCGATCGAGCGCGGCGACATCGCCGCCACCGGGGCCGGCCGCGCCTGGTACGCCGCCGGGCCGCAGCAACGCAAGGTGATGTTCGGCCAGCAGTTGCTGGGCAACGTCGCACTGGCCGCGCATATCCGCCGCGAACTGGTGGCCAGCGAGGCCGGCGAGATCCGCGAAGAACAGGTGCTGCACGAACTGGAGCAGTTCCTGAAGCCCGCCGAGGCCGAGCGCGTGCTCAGCGTGGCGATCGGCTGGGGGCGCTACGGCGAGATCTACGAGTACCGCTACAACAGCGGCATGCTGACACTGCCCGAGGAAGAGCTGCCCGAGGCGCCGTAAGCCACCAGGCTCAGACGCGCGCCCGTATGGCGCGCCCGATGGCCCCCGTGCGCAGCGCGATCTTGGCCGCATCCTCGCGCAACGCGCGCAGGCGGCGATCCAGCACCGCATTGGCCGGACGGCCGGTGGAGCTGGCGGTGGGACCAGCCTCATGGCTGGATTCGCCGGCGGCGGCCGCGTGCACCAGCACGTCGGTGCGGCGCTTGTCGGCCGAATCGGCCAGGCGGGCGCGGCGTTCGGCGACGGCATCCTCGGCGGCCTCGGCGACTTCGACGCTGACGGTGGCCGCCACTGGTTCGGCATCGGCGACAGCTTCAGCGGGAGTTTCCTCCGCCTTGTCCGCGGCGGCAGGCGCTGCCTCCTTGCGTTCCAACGGCGTTTTCCCGCTGCGGATAAAGCCCGCGCCACGGCCGCCGCCCCGCTCATCGGCATGCAGCCGCTCGCTGGCCACCTGCAGGCTGTGGCTGGCGGCCTCGGTGGCCTGCTCGATCGCGGCTTCCGCGGCCGGGATATCGAGCTCGTCATAGTGCTGGCGCACCTGGATGCGCGCCGCCGCCACGTGCGCGGCCACCAGGTAGTTCTGCACGATAAAGCGGTTCAGGTTGTCCACCGCGCGGTGCCGGCTCTTGGGCTCGTCCAGCATGCGCTGGAACGACGAGATCAGCGCCGACAGGTTGTCCATAAACTGCTTGCGCTGCACGCGGTAGGCAAAGTCATCCTTGGTCCTACGCAGCAGCAGGTCGCGCGTGGCGCCGATATAGCGGCGGTTGGCCTGCAGCACGCCCTCCACCAGCTTGGGGATGGCGCGGTATTCCCAGCTCGGCAGCACAAAGCTGAACAGCGAGGCGATGATGCCGCCGATCACGGTATCCACCAGCCGCTCGCCCGCCACCGTGGGACTTCCCGGCATCAGCAGGTGGATCTGGATCAGCACCTGGATGCAGGCGGCAATCGCGGTGTAGCGGTACTTGATGGTCACGAACGCGGCGCTGGCCACCAGCGACAGGAACAGCACGCCCAGCAGGATCAGCGGCTGGTGCACCACCTTCAGGATCGCGACCGCGACCACGCAGCCAATCAGCGTGCCGATCAGGCGGTCGTTGTAGCGCTGCTTGGTCATGCTGAAGTTGGGCTTCAGGATGACGATGATGGTCAGCAGGATCCAGTAGCTGTGCGACACATAGGGCAGGTGCTCGGCAATCCACAGCCCCAGCGACACCGCCATCGAGATCCGCAGCGAGAAGCGGAACGCCGGCGAACTCCACTTCAGGTTGTCGCGCAGCACGCTGAACTCATACTTCTGGCGCGTCAGGAACGGCGTCATGTCCGAGCCGGGCAGCACCCTGGCCGGCTCCACCGGCGTGCGCGACGCTTCGTGCAGCTGGCCGACCAGCGTGATCGCGCCGCGCATCATGTCGAGCGTATCGACCAGCGCCGTCATCGCCGCCGGGTTGATATGGTGGTGGCGAAATTGCTCGACCTCGGCCTCGACCGCGCGCAGGCCCTGGCGATATTCCACCGTGGCGTACGAGGCGCGGCCGCGCGTGATCTCGTAGGCGATCTCTTCCACGTCCTTGCACATCTGCAGCACCAGCCCGCGCAGATGGTCCAGCACCGGCGTGCCGGCAAAGGTCTGGCGCAGCAGCGGATAGTCGGTGTTGGTCGACAGGATATACTCGTACAGGTCGAGCATGCGCAGGTGCACCTGCACCAGCAGCCCGTCGTGCGGAGTGCGGTTGCCGCGCAGCACCAGGTCGCGCGCGGCCTGCTGGCGCTCGGCCACCACGATCTGCTGGCGCACCAGCTGGTTGAACTGGGCCTCGTAGTCGTTGCCGGCGTCGTAGAAGCCGGCCTTGATCTCGAGATAGCCGGCCAGCTCATACAACGATTCGGCCAGCACCTGCTGCTTGGTGCGGCGCTCGGTGATCCAGCTCACCAGCATCGCATAGCCGAGATAAGCGACCGCGCCGATGCTGAACAGCGCCGCGTGCTCCAGCGCGCGCCGCACCAGGAAGTCTTCGTTGATGGTCAGCGTCATCACGAACAGCGCCGCGAACTGCAGCGGCAGCGTCTTGTTGCCGTACACCGTCATCATGCCGGCCAGGAACGTCACCAGCACCAGCAGGAACGGCATCACGCGCGGGAACGGCGTGGCCAGCGCCACCACCAGCGTGACCACGCTGCACAGCAGCACGCTGGCCATCATCTCGTTGAACTTGTGGTTCAGCGGGCTGGGCAGGTCCATCAGGCTGGTGCACAGCGCCCCCATCGACACCACCATCGCGGTGGGCAGGTCGCTGAAGTGCAGCGCGATCAGCGTGGCGCCGATCACCCCGGTGGCCGAGCGCAGCCCCCGGTAGATGTAGTGCGAATACAGGAAGGTGCGGGGATCGTGCGCGTATTGCATGCAGCGGGGGCGATGGCGTGCGGTGGCGGGTGTGGCAGCGGAAAACTAGTTCACTGGCCCAGCCAGCGCGAGCGCGCCGCGTGCCGTCCGCTCTCGAGCTTCACCTTGAACTGCGCCGCCGGCTCGCGTGCCAGCGTCACCGGCAGCACCTGCAGCTCGTCGCGGCGGAAGGCGTG
The DNA here is from genome assembly GCF_058787975.1 of Cupriavidus sp. FW305-26. Classification (NCBI taxonomy): domain Bacteria; kingdom Pseudomonadati; phylum Pseudomonadota; class Betaproteobacteria; order Burkholderiales; family Burkholderiaceae; genus Cupriavidus; species Cupriavidus sp. FW305-26. Next base: position 6,284 of record NZ_JBYTAH010000122.1, on the reverse strand, counting down.
CAGCTCGATGCGGTCGCCGCTACGGTAGCGCGCCAGCAGCTTGTCGATCTGGCCCGGCGCCACGCGCAGGCCGTCAATCGCCACCAGCAGGTCGCCGGCGGACAGGCCGGCGGCCTGCGCGGCGCCGCCGTCGAACACCTGCGCCACGCGCACCCAGCCCTCATCGCTCTTGACCTTGATACCCAGCGCCGCGGTGCGCGCCGGCTTCTGCGCATCGGCCTTGACGCCGAACGTTTTGAACAGCGCCGGCAGCGGCAGCTCGCCGGTGCCTTCGGTCAGCGAGCGCAGCAGCGGCCCCATGCGCAGGCCGGTGACTTCATCGAACAGCGCATGGACCTCGGCCTCGGTCACGCCGCGCTGCACCGCGCCCGGCGCGTAGAAGCCGCGGCCGTAGCGGCGCCACAGCGCGCGCATGACATCGTCCAGCGAGCGTCGCCCGCGGGTCTTGTCGCGAATGGTCAGGTCCAGCGCCAGCGCCACCAGCGAACCCTTGGTGTAGTAGCTGACGATGGCGTTGGGGGCGTTCTCGTCCTGGCGGTAGTACTTGGTCCAGGCATCGAAGGAGCTTTCCGCCACGCTCTGCTTGGTGCGGCCGCTGCCGCGCAGCACGCCGTTCCAGGTCTTGGCCAGCATCTCGATGTACTGCTCGTCGGTGATGCAGCCGGAGCGCACCAGCACCAGGTCGTCGTAGTAACTGGTGAAACCCTCGAACAGCCACAGCAGCGGCGTGTAGGTTTCCTCGGCCAGCCGGTACGGCACGAACGCGGCCGGCTTGATGCGCTTGACGTTCCAGGTGTGAAAATACTCGTGGCTGCACAGCCCGAGGAAGGTGCGGTAGCCCTCGCTGGTATCACTGTCGCCGCGCACCGGCAGGTCATTGCGCGCGCATATCAGCGCGGTGCTGGCACGGTGTTCCAGGCCGCCGTAGCCGTCGCTGGTGACCATCGTCATGAAGACGTAGCGGCGGTTGCTGTCCAGGAACGGCGCCTGCGCGGTCTTGGGCTCGAACAGCCGGATCTGCGCTTCGCAGATCCGCTTCAGGTCGCGGCACACGCGCTCGAGGTCGAGCTGCGGCACGCGCCCGGTGAAGACCACGTCGTGCTGCGCGCCGCAGGCGCGGAAGCTGGCCAGCTGGAAGGTGCCCATCTCGACCGGATGATCGACCAGCTCATCGTAGTCGGCCACCTGGTAGCGGCCGAAGCCGTAGCGCTTCGCGCCTGCGCGGCCGGGCGCTTCGCGCATGGCGGTGGCGACGCGCCAGCCGCGATAGGCCTCGCCGGCGGGCGCATGGATATCGATGGTGCATGGCCGCTCGGCCTGCCCGTCCACGCACAGGAACACCGAGCTGCCGTTGAAGAAGCCGTGGGTGGTGTCCAGGTGCGCCGCGCGCACCGACAGGTCCCAGGCATAGACCTCGTAGCTGAGCGTCAGCGGGCCGTCGGCCAGGCTGACCGGCGCGGCCTGCCAGCGCTGCTTGTCGAGCTTGGTCAGCCTGACCTCGCGCCCGCCCGCATCGGCGCGGATGCGCACGATATTGCGCGCGAAGTCCCGGATCATGTAGCTGCCCGGGATCCAGGCCGGCAGCGAGAAACACTGGCCGGCGGGATCGGGCTCGCTCACGGTGACGGTGACGGCAAACAGGTGCGCTTCAGGCTGAAGCGGGGCGATGGCGTAGCGGATCGGCGTCATGGGCAGGATTGTAACGTCGGCGCCAGGACACGGATGCAGCGCCGACGCGGTGGTGCATCAGGGCGACGGTGCGCGATCAGCCGCGATTCACATCCACCACCACGCGCCCGCGCATGCCGCCTTCCATGATCTTGCGGCCCGCCTCGATCGCATCGCCCAGGCCGATCTCGCGCGTCAGCGCATTGAGCCGGTCCGGCTCCAGGTCGCCGGCCAGGCGCTGCCAGGCCTGCTCGCGCAGCGGCATCGCCGCCATCACACTGTCGATGCCGTGCAAGGTGATGCCGCGCAGGATGAACGGCGCCACCGACCCCGGGAAGTCAAGGCCCTGCGCCAGCCCGCACGCCGTCACCACGCCGCCGTAGCGCACCTGGGCGCAGGCATTGACCAGCGTGTGCGAGCCGACCGAGTCGACCACCGCGGCCCAGCGCTCCTTTTGCAGCGGCTTGCCGGGTACGCCCAGCTCAGCACGGTCGATCACGTCATCGGCGCCCAGCGCCTTCAGGAAATCCGCCTCCCGGGTCTTGCCGGTCGAGGCCACCACCTTGTAGCCAAGCTTGCTCAGCAGCGAGATCGCCACCGTCCCCACCCCACCGGAGGCGCCGGTCACCAGCACCTCGCCATCGCCGGGGCGCACCGGGCCGTCGACGCCGCCGCGCTCCAGCGCCAGCACCGACAGCATCGCGGTATAGCCCGCGGTGCCGATCGCCATGGCCTGGCGCGTGGTGAAGGCGTCGGGCAGGCGCACCAGCCAGTCGCCCTTCAGGCGCGCGCGCTGCGCAAGGCAGCCCCAATGCGTCTCGCCCACGCCGTAGCCGTTGAGCACTACCTTGTCGCCTGCCTTCCAGCGCGGGTGCGCGGATTCCAGCACCGTGCCGGCGCCGTCGATGCCCGCCACCATCGGCCACTTGCGCACCACCGGCGAGCGGCCCGTGATCGCCAGCCCGTCCTTGAAGTTGATGGTGGAGTAGTCGACGGCAACCAGCACGTCGCCGTCGGCGGGCAGCTGCGCGTCGTCGAGCGTGGCGATACTGGCCTGGGTGGCGCCGTCGGCCTGGGTCAGCAGCAATGCCTGGAAGGTCATGGTGTCTCCTTTGTCGCCTGCCGGCGATCGCATGGAATCAGGGAAAAGGCAGAATGCAGAACGGCCGGACAAGTCCGGCCGTCGATCGGGCCGGTACAGGTCCGGCGCGCGCTTATTTCTTGATGCTGGCGAGCTTGCGTTCCAGCGTGGCGACATCCGCCGCGCCGGGAATGCGGGTGCCGTCGGTGAAGAACACCGCCGGAGTGCCGGTCACGTTCATGCTGTGGCCCAATGCCAGGTTTTCTTCCAGCGGGGTCTTGCAGCTGCCGTTGCCGGTCAGCGCCACCTGCTTGAGCATCCAGTCGCGCCAGGCCTTGGTGCGGTCGGACGCGCACCAGACCTGCTTGGCCTTGGTTTCGGAATCCGGCGACAGCACCGGGTACAGGAAGGTGTACACGGTGATGTTGTCCATCTGCTGGAAGGTCTGCTCGATGCGCTTGCAATAGCCGCAGTTGGGGTCGGAGAACACCGCCACCTGGCGGCTGCCATCGCCCTTGGTCCACTTGATCGCGCGCGCCAGCGGCAGGTCCGACCACTTGATGCGGTTGATCTCGGCCAGCCGCTCCTCGGTCAGGTTGGTGCCGGTGCGGGTGTCGATCATCTCGCCGTTCAGGATGTAGCGGCCCGAGGCGTCGGTGTAGACCACCTGCCCGCCGATATTGGCCTCGAACAGGCCCGGCACCGGGGTCTTGCTCACGCTCTTCACTTCAGCACGGCCGCCCACCATCTTCTGCAGCGACTCCTTGATGCGGTCGGTGCCGGGCTCGCCCGCGGCCATGGCATGCAGCGCGAAGCCCGCCGCGGCCAGCCCGCCGGCGATGGCGGTGATCGCGGCGCTCATGGCGGGGCGGCGGCGCAGGAATGGGAACATGTGGACTCCAGAGTATTCGGTAAAGGGATCGGAACGTTGGCGCGGCCGCGGTCAGCCAAGCGCGCGCGCGATCAGGAAGCGCTTGAGCAAGGACTGGCCGCCGACCGCGCGCATGCCGGTGTTGCGCACCACGCGCGCGACGCCGCCCGGCAACGAGAACAACCGGTGCAGTCCGTCGGTGGCCGCGGTCAGCGCAAGCAAATCGGTGGCGCGGGCGCGCTCGTAGCGGCGCAGCAAGCGCAGGTCGCCCTCGCTGCGGAAAGGTTCTTTGTCGGCCATCACGCGGCCAAGTTCCGCGACGTCGCGCAGGCCCAGGTTCATGCCCTGGCCGGCCAGCGGATGCAACACGTGGGCGGCGTCGCCCACCAGCGCCACGTGCGGCTGCACGAACTGGTCGGCACGCTGCAGCACCAGCGGGAAGCCCTGCGCCGGGGTCACGCAGCGCAGCGCGCCGAACTGCGCGCCGACCGCGCCGCTGGCGCCCTGCATCACCGTGGCGGCGAGCGCCTCGGGCGACAGCGCCAGCAGCTCGCGCGCGTGGGCCTCTTCGGCGGCCCAGACCATCGACACATGGTTGTCCGGCAGCGGCAGCAGCGCCAGCACTTCGCCGTTGGCGGGTTCCTCGTCGGCCATCAGCTTTTCGGGCGCGCCCAGGAACCACTGCCACGCGGTTTCCTGGTGCGGGCGCTCGCAGGCGAAATTGGCGACCACGCCCAGCTGGCGGTACTTGCGCGTGCTGACGCCGATGTGGCATTGCTGGCGCAGCCAGGAGCGCGCGCCGTCGGCACCGACCACGCAGGCCGTGCGCAGCTTCTCGCCATTGCCCAGGGTCAGCGTGACGCCGTCAGGATCGCGCTCGAACGCGCTCGCCGTGGCGTCGTGCCAGGTCACCTGGTGCTGGAAGCCCAGCGCTGTGTCGAGCGCTCGACGTGGCTGGATTCGATGATCCACGCCAGCTGCGGCACCGCGGCCGCGTAGGCCGAGAAATGCAGGTCCCCGTCCAGGCTGGGCGAGGTCTCGGCCGCGCTGACATCGCCGAACACGCGCATGTCGCGCACTGGCTGGATCCGCGCCGGGTCCAGCGCCTCCCACACCCGCATGCGCTCCAGCAGCGTCTGCGAGCTGGCCGAGAAGGCGTAGATGCGGCTGTCCCAGTCATCCGGCCCGGCCGCCGTGCGGCCGCTGGCGCGGGGCGGCCTGGGCGCGACCAGCGCCACGTCCATGCCCTGCTGGGCCAGCAGCAGCGCGCAGGACTTGCCGACGATGCCGCCGCCGACGACAGCAACCTGGAAAGCGGAGGAGTTGCGCGCAGACGGGCGCGCGGACGCGTGGGATCGGGTCATGGCTGGATTATAGCCACGTCACTCCTGGCCCCGCCCCACGCCGGCTCAACCCGGCCGATGGCGAGGCCCCCATCCGCTAGAATACGGGTTTTGCAATTTCCCGCCTTCTACCATGAGCCTCCAATGCGGCATCGTCGGCCTGCCCAACGTCGGCAAGTCCACGCTGTTCAATGCCCTGACCAAGGCCGGCATCGCCGCCGAAAACTACCCGTTCTGCACCATCGAACCCAATGTGGGTGTGGTCGAAGTGCCGGATCCGAGGCTCGCCAAGCTGGCGGAGATCGTCAAGCCGGAGCGCGTGCTGCCAGCCACGGTCGAGTTCGTCGATATCGCCGGCCTGGTGGCGGGCGCCTCCAAGGGTGAAGGCCTGGGCAACCAGTTCCTGGCCAATATCCGCGAATGCGACGCCATCACCCACGTGGTGCGCTGCTTCGAGGACGATAACGTGATCCATGTGGCCGGCAGGGTGGACCCGCTGTCGGACATCGAAGTGATCAACACCGAACTCGCGCTGGCCGACCTGGCCACCGTCGAGAAGGCCCTGGCCCGCTACATCAAGCCGGCCCGCGCCGGCGACAAGGAAGCTCAGCGCCTCGTCGCCGTGCTGGAAAAGGCGCAAGCCGTGCTGGACCAGGCCAAGGCCGTGCGCACCCTGGACCTGGCGCCCGAAGAGTGGGAAGCCATCCGGCCGTTCTGCCTGATCACCGCCAAGCCGACCATGTATGTCGCCAACGTGCGTGAAGACGGCTTCGAGAACAACCCGCACCTGGACGCCGTGCGCGAGTACGCCAAGCTGACCAATTCCCCCGTGGTGTCCGTCTGCGCCGCCATCGAAGCCGAGATCGCCGACCTGGACGATGCCGACAAGGCCGAATTCCTGGCCGACCTGGGCATGGAAGAGCCCGGCCTGGACCGTGTGATCCGTGCCGGCTTCAAGCTGCTCGGCCTGCAGACCTACTTCACCGCCGGCGTCAAGGAAGTGCGCGCCTGGACCATCCACGTCGGCGACACCGCCCCCAAGGCAGCCGGCGTGATCCACACCGACTTCGAACGCGGCTTTATCCGCGCGCAGACCATCGCCTATGAAGACTTCATCAGCTTCAAGGGTGAGGCCGGCGCGAAGGAAGCCGGCAAGATGCGGGCGGAAGGCAAGGAGTATGTGGTGAAGGATGGGGATGTGATGAACTTCCTGTTCAACGTCTGACCGCCAGACGTCATGAAAAAGCCACCGCATGCGGTGGCTTTTTTCTTTGAGCCTGGGACATCACTTTCGCCTCACAGCCTCTCCATCCCCTTCCCC
>NZ_JBYTAH010000121.1:0-13061 GCF_058787975.1 Cupriavidus sp. FW305-26 | reverse complement strand
CCTATGGCTTCCGTGATGACCACTACTTCTTCTTGAAGATCCGGGCGGCCTTCCCCGGAAATCGGTGAAGAACCAAATAATAGCCGGGCGCACTCAGGTCGATGCTGCGCAGCCTGGGCGAGTACAGCCGCACCTGCTCCACGCGGTGCACGCAATCGGCCGGCGCGCGGCCCAGCCAGGTCTGCTCGATGGCTTCCTTGACCAGGATGCCGGTGGTGTGGAGCTTGTCGCCGGGATCGGTCTTGCGTTCCAGCACCAGCACGCGCAGGCCGGCGCGCGCCGCGGCCAGGGCGCAGGCGGCGCCGGCAAAGCTGGCGCCGGCGATGACGATGTCGTAGTCGAAGGAGGGCATGGCGGGTCCCGGAGATGGCAGGGCTCCAGTCTGGCCAGAGGGGGTGAGGGGAATGTGTGGCGAGTGTGAAGTGGCGGGGCGGGGTGCACAACCCAAAAAAACGCCCCGCATACGCGGGGCCGTCAATTACCACGAAGATTGATACACACGGCGGGCACCTGCCAATGCCGCAGCCGCCATCGAAGAATAGGCCGCCAATGTGACGGCGGCATGGCAGCGCAATGAAGGCAGCATGACATCACAGCCCGTAGCGCTTGATTTTGTCATAGAGCGTGGCCTTGCCGACTTGCAGCAAGTCCGCCGCCTGGCTGACCGCGCCGCCGGTGCGTGCCAGTGCATCCGCAATCACCGCGCGCTCGAAGTGCTCCATCCGCTCTCGCAGCGGCGCGGTTTCATCGGGGCCCGCGGCCTGCGCACCTGCCTGCCCGCCCTCCGGCACGCCCAGCACCATCCGATCCGCCGCATTGCGCAGCTCGCGCACATTGCCCGGCCAGGGACGCTGGGCCAGTGCCTGGCGTTGCGCCTCGGACAGGATCGGCGCCGGCCGCTGGTAGCGCACCGCGGACACCAGCGAGAAATGCTCGAACAGCGGCACGATGTCCTCGCGCCGCTCGCGCAGCGGCGGCAGCGCGATGGTGACCACGTTCAGCCGGTAATACAGGTCCTCGCGGAAGCTGCCCTGTACCACCAGCGCATCCATGTCGCCCTTGGCCGCGGCGACGATGCGCACATCGATCTTCACCGAGGCATTCGACCCCAGCCGCTCCAGCGAGCCTTCCTGCAGTACCCGCAGCAGCTTGACCTGCAGCGCCAGCGGCATGCTCTCGATCTCGTCGAGGAAGAGCGTGCCGCCCGAGGCATGCTCGAGCTTGCCGATGCGGCGCTTGCCGGCCCCGGTGAAGGCGCCGGCCTCGTGGCCGAACATCTCGCTCTCGAAGATGGCCTCGGGCACCGCGCCGCAGTTCAGCGCGATAAACGGGCCTTCGGCGCGGCCGGACAGCGCGTGCAGGCTGCGCGCCACCAGTTCCTTGCCGGTGCCGGTCTCGCCGTTGATCATCACCGGCACGTCGGTGGGCGCGACATTGGCCACCAGCGCGCGCACCTGCCCGATCGCGGGCGAGCGGCCGATGATGCGCGTGCCCGCCGCGGGGCCGGCCAGTTCGCGGCGCAGCGCCTGGTTTTCCAGTTCCAGCGCGCGGCGTTCCAGCGCGCGGCGCACAGTGTCGGTGAGGCGGTCGGCGCCGAAGGGCTTTTCGATAAAGTCGTAGGCGCCTTCGCGCATGGCTTGCACGGCCATGGTGATGTCGCCGTGGCCGGTCACCAGGATCACCGGCACGCCCGGCGCGGCGTTGCGGCAGTGCTGCAGCAGGTCCAGCCCGCTGGCGCCGGGCAGGCGCACGTCGGTCACCACCACGCCGGCAAAGGCGCCGTGCAGGTGCGGGATCGCGGCCTCGGCGGAGGGCAGCGCCAGCACCGCGAAGCCGGCCAGCTCCAGGCTCTGCGCGGTGGCCTGGCGCACCAGCGGCTCGTCTTCGACAAACAGGACACGCAGACCGTCTTGCATGGCAATACTCATTGAGAGGCGGAAACCGATGGCGCCGGATCGATGGCGGGGGCGCGCGCCAGCACCAGCGTGAACTGCGCGCCGCCGCCGGGCACGTTGGCCACGCTCAGCTGGCCGCCGAACTCGCGCACGATCGACGACGAGATCGCCAGCCCCAGCCCCAGACCCTGCCCGGTTTCCTTGGTGGTGAAGAAGGGTTCGAACAGGCGCGGCAGCGCTTGCGGCGCGATGCCGGTGCCGTTGTCGCGCACGACGATGGTGACGGCGTGGTCTTCTGCCTGCACCTCGAGATCGATCTGTCCCTGCGCCGGTGCGGCCGCCGCAATCGCATCCAGCGCGTTGCCGAGCAGGTTCAGCAGCACTTGCTCCAGCTTCAGCTCATCGGCGCGCACGGCCAGCCCGGGCAGGGCGTCCAGGCCGGTGACGTTGACGGTGACCGCGCCAAGGCGCGGTGCCAGCAGCGCCAGCACATGATCGACCGCGGCGCGCAGCGCGACCGGCCGGTGCACCGGGCGCGCCTTGCCGGCGAACAGCTTGAGCTGCCCGGTGATCTTGCCCATGCGCTCGGTCAGGTCGGCAATGGCGGTCAGGTTGCCTTCGGCCGCGGCCAGCTGGCCGCGCTCCAGCAGCACGCGGGTGTTGTCCGAGAACGTGCGCAGCGCCGCCAGCGGCTGGTTCAGCTCATGCGTGATGCCGGCCGCCATCTGCCCCAGCGCGGCCAGCTTGCTGGCCTGCACCAGTTCGTCCTGGGCCGCGCGCAGCTCGCTTTCAGCACGGGTACGCTCGGCCACTTCATCTTCCAGCTTTTCATTGATCGCCATCAGGTCGGCGGTGCGGGCCTCGACGCGGCGCTCCAGCTGGTCGTAGGCGGCTTCAAGCAGGCGGCGGCTGTACTGCATGTCGCGCGCGCGCTGGCGGCGCTGGCGCCAGTTGACCAGCAGCAGGCAGATGCAGGCATAGGCCAGCGCCGCCGCCACGGTGGCGTTGCGCGCATTGGCCAGCACCGGCTCCAGCGGCGCCATCACCTGCATGGTCCAGCCAGCCGCGCCGACCGTGCGGTCCAGTTCCAGGTAGCGGACGGCGCGTTCGGCGCCGCCCGGGGCAGAGGTGGTCTTGCTGGCGGGCGATTCGTCGCGCACGCGCACCAGCCGCGCGCCGTCGGCCAGCGTGGTGTCCGCCAGCCAGCGCGTGACCGGCGAGGTCAGCGGCTCCAGCGGCAGCGGCGTCACCGCGCGGCCGTGGTACTGGCGTGTCTTTTCCATCTCGGCCTGCAGCGGCGGCGGCAGCGGGCGCAGGGTGCGGTACTGCCAGGCCGATACTGACGACAGGAAGATCACGCCATGGTCGTCACTGACCATTAGCGGCTCGGCGCCGCTGCCGGCGCGCTGGAACCACTCCAGGTTGAGCTTGACCACGGTCACGCCGATGACCTTGCCGCCGGACTCGACCGGCTGCGCGAGGTAGTAGCCGGGCTCGTCGCTGGTGATGCCGATGGCATAGAAGCGCCCCATCTTGCCGCCCGCGGCGGTCTGGAAGTAGGGGCGGAAGCGGTAGTCTGTGCCGACAAAGCTGCCGGGCTGGCCGTGGTTGCTGGCCGCCAGCGCAATGCCGTTGGCGGCGATCACATAAGTGGCCGAGGCATGCGCGCGGCGGTTGACCTCCGCCAGGTACTGGTTGGCGGCGGCCACGCGTTGCGGGTCGTCGGGGGAGTCCAGCAGCCCGCGCACGAAGGGGTGCAGCGAGACCAGCGCGGGCAGGAATTCGTAGCGGTCGAGGGTGCTTTCCAGCGTGGCGGCGTAGCGGTCGGCGCGCGTGGCCGTGCTTTGCTGGAGGCTGGCCAGGCCGCGCTGGACCGAGACCAGCCAGGTCAGCGCGCACAGCAGCAGGAGACCCGCGGCCAGCGCCACGGCAAAGCCCCACCACCGCCCGCTGCCGACGTCCGGCGCGTGGGCCGGACGGGTGGCGGCGGGGTCATGCACGGCGAGAAAATCGTCTGAGTGGGTCATCGGCGCGCGCGGGGGCTGTCGCGCCGATGATACCTGCTGGCGGGCGGCCGGGGCAGCCGTCCGCGCAGCGGTGGTGGCGCCCTCAGCGGACGCCCTGGCCCACGTCGGCAAGATCCGCCACATCGCCGCTGCCGCCGTTCAGCACGCTGGCCAGGCGCTTGCGGTCAAGCTCGCGCTCCCATGCCGAGACCACCACCGTGGCCACGCCGTTGCCGATGATGTTGGTCAGCGCGCGGCACTCGCTCATGAAGCGGTCGATGCCGAGGATCAGCACCATGCCCGCCACGGGGATGGTCGGCACCACCGCCAGCGTCGCGGCCAGCGTGATGAAGCCCGAGCCGGTCACGCCGCTGGCGCCCTTGGAGGTGATCATCGCCACCGCCAGGATGGTCAGCTGCTGCATCAGCGTCAGCTCGATGCCGGTGGCCTGCGCGATGAAGATCACCGCCATCGTCATGTAGATGTTGGTGCCGTCCAGGTTGAACGAATAGCCGGTGGGCACCACCAGGCCCACCACCGAGCGCGAGCAGCCGAGCTTTTCCAGCTTCTCCATCATGTGCGGCAGCGCCGCTTCCGACGAGCTGGTGCCCAGCACGATCAGCAGCTCTTCCTTGATGTACGAGATGAAGCGCACGATGCTGAAGCCGGTCATGCGTGCGATCGTGCCCAGCACCACCAGCACGAAGATGATGGCCGTGAAGTAGAAGGTGCCGATCAGCTTGAGCAGCGGCACCAGCGAGCCCAGGCCGTACTTGCCGATGGTGAACGCCATCGCGCCGAAGGCGCCGATCGGGGCCACCTTGGTGATCACGTGGACGATATGGAAGAACACCTTGGAGACCTGCTCGATCAGCTGCACCACGATGCGCGCGCGTTCGCCGAGCACGGCCAGCGCGGCGCCGAAGAACAGCGACACCAGCAGGATCTGCAGGATGTCGCCGTTGGCAAAGGCGCTGAAGACCGTGTCCGGGATGATGTGCATCAGGAACTCGACCGTGCTCTGGCCGTGCGCCTTGGACACGTACTGGGCAATCGCCTTGGTGTCCAGCGTGGCCGGGTCGATGTTGAAGCCCACGCCCGGCTTGAGCAGGTGCGCGGCGCCCAGCCCGATCAGCAATGCGAAGGTCGACACCACCTCGAAGTACAGCAGCGCCTTGCCGCCGACGCGGCCGACCTTCTTCATGTCGCTCATGCCGGCGATGCCGGTCACCACGGTGCAGAAGATGATCGGGCCGATGATCATCTTGATCAGCTTGATAAAGCCATCGCCGAGCGGCTTCATGGCCACGCCGGTGTCGGGCCAGTAGTGGCCGAGCAGGATGCCGACGCAGATGGCGAACAGGACCTGCACGTACAGGATCTTGTAGAAGGGTTTTCTCATGATGTCGTCCTCGGTGTTGACCGTACCCGGGCGCTATCGCTCGGGCCGCGCGCCGTCACGGTTGCGGCGCGTTCAGGGACGGGAATTCGCAACCGCCGTGCCAGTCAAACCGGCATTGCTAACTGGTTGATTCACAAGGAAACACCGGCCCGGCAGGGGCGCGCGGCCTCCGGGATTCCGGAAATCCGGACGGCGCGACTCCGGGGTTTCGGAATGCCGGATGCATCGCAGGTGCGCGAAGCGCCACCCGATGGGGGCCGGCGGCAACTTAGACCGCCGTGCCAGGGCGCCGCCATCGCGGCCATGCCGCCGCGACACCGTATAATTCCGAGCTTCCGTTCAATGCCGTCCGGGCCGTGCCGCCGTCCGGGGCCGCCTTCTCACACCGTACGCATGAGCAGCTACTACCAGCACCACGTCTTCTTCTGCCTGAACCAGCGCGAGGCCGGCGAGAACTGCTGCGCCAACCACAACGCCCAGGCGATGCAGGAATACGCCAAGAAGCGTTGCAAGGAACTGGGCATCGCCGGCGGCGAAGGCCGCGTGCGCATCAACAAGGCAGGCTGCCTGAACCGTTGTGAACTCGGCCCGGTGCTGGTGGTCTACCCCGAGGCCATCTGGTACACCTTTGTCGACGAGCACGACATCGATGAAATCATCGACAGCCACCTGATGAAGGGCAAGCCTGTCGAACGGCTGATGGTGGACCGCTGAACCAACCGAAGCCGGCGCATGCCGGCTTGTTGCTTCCCTGTTTTGCCGCTTTGCCGTATTGCCCCGCCGCCCGCCAGCCGGACGGTTTTTTCATTTTTGCCCGGGCTTCCCGCCGGGCGCTGGCTTCACCGCCATCCTGACCGCCATCATGAACGCGCATACCCAGGTACTTTCCATCGCCGGTCCCGCCGGTGCGATCGATCTCTCGGTAGACCTGCCGCAAGGTGAGCCGCGCGGCCTGGCGCTGGTAGCGCATCCGCATCCGCTGTTCGGCGGCACCAAGGACAACAAGGTCGCGCAGACGCTGGCGCGCAGCTTCGTGCAACTGGGCTATGCCACGGTGCGCCCCAACTTCCGCGGCGTCGGCGGCAGCGCCGGCGAGCATGACAACGGCATCGCCGAGCAGGACGACCTGCTGGCCGTGGTGGCCTGGATGCGCCAGCAGACCGCGTGGTCGGCACAGGCCGCAACGCTGCCGCTGGCCATGGGCGGGTTCTCGTTCGGCAGCTTCGTCACCACCCACGTGGCGCGCCGCCTGGCCGAGGCCGGCACGCCCGCGCAGCGCCTGGTGCTGGTGGGCACCGCCGCCAGCCGCTGGCAGGTAGCCGAGGTGCCGGCCGACACCATCGTGATCCATGGCGAACAGGACGACACCGTGCCGCTGGCCAGCGTGTTCGACTGGGCCCGCCCGCAGGAGCTGCCGGTGATCGTGATCCCCGGCGCCGACCATTTCTTTCACCGCAAGCTGCACCTGATCAAGCAGCTCGTCGTCAATGCGTGGGACCGGTGAGGCCGGCACGCCGCCACCCGGACCATCCCCGCGCCACCTTCTTACTGTCGGAAAACAGAAACATGCTGAATCGAGCCACGACACGCCTTTCGTCCGCTTTTGCTCCCGCCGCCATCGCCGCCGCCATCGTGCTGGCCGCCGCGCCTGCCGCCGTCCTGGCGCAGGGCGTGCCGATGCCGCAAGTCGCAGCCAAGTCGTGGATGCTGTATGACGTGACCAGCGGCCAGGCCCTGGCGTCGCAGAATGCCGATGCGCGCATCGAGCCGGCCTCGCTGACCAAGCTGATGACCGCCTACCTGGCGTTCGAGGCACTCAAGGAAAAGCGCCTGACGCTGGACCAGGCGGTGGTGCCGACCAGCGTGGTGCTCAAGGTCAAAAGCGACGAGTCGCGCATGTTCATCGAGCCCAACAAGCCGGTCACCGTGCAGGACCTGCTGCTGGGCCTGATCGTGCAGTCGGGCAACGACGCCGCGCTGGCGCTGGCCGAAGCCGTGGGCGGCTCGGAAGAGGGCTTCGTCGCGATGATGAACCGCGAGGCCCAGCGCATGGGCATGAAGAACACCCACTTCACCAACACCGACGGCATTCCCGACCCGAACCACTACACCACCGCGGTCGACCTGGCCACGCTGACCACGCGCCTGATCAAGGACTTTCCCGAGTACTACGCCATGTACTCGCAGAAGGAGTTCACCTATAACAAGATCAGGCAGCCCAACCGCAACCGCCTGCTGTACATCGACCCGACCGTGGACGGCGTCAAGACCGGCCACACCAAGTCCGCCGGCTACTGCCTGATCTCGTCGGCCAAGCGGCCGCTGGCCAACGTGCCGGACGGCTCGCGCCGCCTGATCTCGATCGTGATCGGCACCACCACCGAACAGGTGCGCACCCAGGAAAGCCTGAAGATCCTCAACTACGGCTTCCAGTTCTTCGACACGCTGCGCCTGTACGACAAGGGCCAGGTGCTGGCCACGCCGGACATCTACAAGGGCAAGAGCGGCACGGTCAAGATCGGCGTGCAGAACGAGACCTTCGTCACTGTGCCCAAGGGCACCGGCGGACGCCTCAAGCCGGTGCTGGAGCGCCAGGAACTGCTGATCGCGCCGATCTCGGCAGGCCAGCAGGTGGGCATGGTCAAGCTGATGGACGGCACCAACAAGGTGGCGGAGTTCCCGGTGGTGGCGCTGGAAGAAGTGCCCGAGGCCGGCTTCTTCGGCCGCCTGTGGGACACCATCCGCCTGTGGTTCAAGCGCAAGTGACCTGAATGCGCGTAAGCCGGCGCGCCATGCGGCGCGCCGGTTTCGTGCCGGAGAATCCGACATGACAACCGACAAGCAAGGCAGCAACAAGCCGGGCGACATCCCGCCGGAGCAGTCGCTGATCGAATACCCCAGCCACTTTCCCATCAAGGTGATGGGCGCGATGCAGGACGGCTTTGCCGAGGCCATCGTCACGCTGGTGCAGGAGTTCGATCCCGACTTCCACGCCGGCAAGATGGAAATGCGCCCCTCCAGCGGCGGCAACTACCTGGGCCTGACCGTGACGGTGTGGGTCACCAGCCGCGAGCAGCTCGACGACTTGTATCGGGCGCTGACTTCGCATCCGATGGTGAAGGTCGTCCTCTAACCTGTCCTTCCCGCATTGTTTTCTCCCCTCTCCCGCGCGCGGGAGAGGGGAGTCGCCTTGATGCGTTCGCGCCAGTTTCAATTGCTGGTGGTCTGCAGTTTCCCCATACCAACATGAACACCATCACCCTGAAACCCGGCAAGGAAAAATCCCTGCTGCGCCGCCACCCGTGGATCTACGCCACCGGCATTGCCACGACCGAAGGGCGCTGCGAGCCGGGCGCGACCGTGATTGTGCGCGCCGCCGACGGCCGCTTCCTGGCCAAGGCCGCCTACAGCCCCGAGTCGCAGATCCGCGCGCGCGCGTGGACCTTCGATGAAAACGAGCCGGTCGACCACGCCCTGTTCAAGCGCCGCGTGGCCGCGGCCGTTGCCTACCGGCGCCAATGGGTGAAGGACAGCGACGCGGTGCGGCTGATCTTCGGCGAATCCGACCGGCTGCCCGGCCTGATCGTCGACTACTACGGCAACGGTGATAAGGGCCAGCTGGTGTGCCAGTTCAATTCGGCCGGCGTGGAACACTGGAAGACCGCGATCGTGCAGGCACTGGTCAAGGAAACCGGCTGCCCCAACGTCTATGAGCGTTCCGACGCCGCCGTGCGCCAGCGCGAAGGCCTGGAGCTGGTGACCGGGGTGCTGGCCGGCGCCGAGCCGGATCCGGCGCTGTCGGTCACCGAGCACGGCGTGCGCTACTACGTCGACGTACGCAACGGCCACAAGACCGGCTTCTATGTCGACCAGCGCGACAACCGCAAGCTGGTGGGCGACCTGGCCGCCGGGCGCGAGGTGCTGAACTGCTTCTGCTATACCGGCGGCTTCTCGCTGGCGGCGCTGCGCGGCGGCGCCACCTCGGTGACCTCGATCGATTCGTCGGGCGAGGCGCTGAAGATCGCCGCGGGCAATGTCACGCTCAACGGCTTCGAACCCGAGCGCGCCACCTGGCTCGATGCCGACGTGTTCAAGACCCTGCGTGAATTCCGCGCCGAGGGCCGCCAGTTCGACCTGATCGTGCTGGACCCGCCCAAGTTCGCCCCGTCGGCGCAGCATATCGACCGCGCCGCGCGCGCCTACAAGGAAATCAACCTGGTCGGCATGCAGCTGCTGCGCCCGGGCGGGCTGCTGTTCACCTACTCGTGCTCGGGCGCGATCAGCATGGAGCTGTTCCAGAAGATCGTGGCGGGCGCGGTGACCGATGCGCGCGCCGATGCACGCATCCTGCGGCGGCTGTCGGCCGGCACGGATCACCCGATGCTGGCGGCGTTCCCGGAAGGCGAGTACCTCAAGGGTTTGCTGCTGGAGAAGGTAGCGTAAGAGGGATGTGTGGCGCTGGTCAGCGCCACATATTCCGCATCCGGCTGGCCAGGTCCACCGGCGCCAGCGCGGGTCTGGCCGGCCCTTCGCCCGGCATCGGCGGGGGTGGCCACGAGCGGCTGTAGAAGTTGGGCATCACGCGGTTGGGCAGGAAGCGCGTGCGCGACGCATACACATGCCGGTCGCCGAAGCCCACCTGCTGGTGCACGTAGAAGCGCTGCGGCACCACGATGTCCAGGTGGTCCCTGGCCCGCGTCATTGCCACATAGAGCAGCCGCCGTTCTTCCTCGATCTCTTCGGTGGTGCCGGTCGCCAGGTCGCTCGGCATGCAGCCGTCGACCGCATTGAGCACGTACACCGCCTTCCATTCCTGGCCCTTGGCCGAGTGGATGGTCGACAGGATCAGGTAGTCCTCGTCGCGCGAGGGCACGCCGGATTCGTCGCTGGAGGCGCTGGGCGGGTCCAGCGTCAGTTCGGTCAGGAAGCGCTCGCGCGCGCCGTAGGTGGCGGCGATGCGCTCCAGCTGCTGCAGGTCGGCCTGGCGCGCGGCGGCATCGTCGTGCAGGCGCTCCAGGTGCGGCGCGTACCAGGCCAGCACTTGCTCGAACTCCGACGGCCACGGCGAGGTGGGCGCCATCAGCGCGCGCGCCAGCGCCAGCAGGTCGGCCCAGGCGGGCGCTGCGGCCGGCGGCGGCTCGAATTGCTCCAGCGCGAACAAGGGCTCGGTGGCCAGCGCCAGCGCATCGAGCACGCGCGCCGCGGTCTTGGGGCCGATGCCGGGCAGCAGCTGCAGCGTGCGGAAGCCCGCCATGCGGTCGCGCGGGTTCTCCAGCCAGCGCACCACCGCCAGCGCGTCCTTGACGTGGGTCGATTCCAGGAATTTCAGCCCGCCGAACTTCACGAACGGGATATTGCGCCGGGCCAGCTCGATCTCTACCTGCGCGCTGTGGTCGGCGGCGCGGAACAGCACCGCCTGTGCCATCAGCGTCAGGCCGGCCTCGCGCCGCGCCAGCACCTGCTCGACCACGTAGCGGGCCTGGTCGGCCTCATCGTTGACCACGATCACGCCGGGCTTTTCGGCCGAGGCGCGCTCGGACCACAGGTCCTTGGTATAGCGCTCGGCCGCCAGCCCGATCACGGCGTTGGCGGCCTGCAGGATCGGCTGCGTCGAGCGGTAGTTCTGCGACAGCGTGACCTGCTGCGCGGCCGGCGTGAACTGCGCCGGGAAGTCCAGGATATTGCGCACGGTGGCGCCGCGGAAGGCGTAGATCGACTGCGCGTCGTCTCCCACCACGGTCAGGCCGCGGCCGTCCGGCCGCATGGCCAGCAGGATCGACGCCTGCAGCGCATTGGTGTCCTGGTATTCGTCGACCAGCACGTGGTCGAAGCGCGCGCCCATGTCCTGCGCGATGGTGGGCTCGGCCATGGCCTGCGCCCAGTACAGCAGCAGGTCGTCATAGTCCAGCACATGCTGCTTCTGCTTGGCCTCGACATAGCCGGCGAACAGGGTGCGCAGCGCATCCGCCCACATCGCGTAGCGCGGGAACTGCTGCTTGAGCACGTCTTCCAGCGGCGCCTGGGTGTTGACCACGCGCGAGTAGATCGCCAGGCAGGTTTCCTTCTTCGGGAAGCGGCTGGCGGTTTCCGACAGGCCCAGGTCGTGGCGCACCACGTGCATCAGGTCGGCGGCATCGCCGCGGTCGCTGATGGTGAAGGCGGGCGACAGGCCCAGGGTCTCGGCGTATTCGCGCAGCAGGCGCGCGCCGATGGCGTGGAAGGTGCCGGACCACTGCAGCGCCGCGCGCCCCGCGCCGGTCTGGGTGCCGAGCGCCTGGTCGACGATGCGCTCGACGCGCCGTCCCATCTCCGCCGCGGCGCGGCGCGAGAACGTCAGCAGCAGGATGCGGCGCGGATCGGCGCCGGCCAGCACCAGGTGCGCGACCCGGTGCGCCAGCGTATTGGTCTTGCCCGAGCCGGCGCCGGCGATGATCAGCAGCGGCGCGTCGCTGCCGTGTTCCACCGCGGCGCGCTGCTCCGGGTTGAGTCGGGACAGGTAGGCGGGGACATCATCGGCTCCAGGGGCAGCGAGGTCGGCGGCGGGGGCTAGGTCCAAAGTCACAGGCGGGGCTCGGGGAAGGCTCGGAAAACTCAGAAAAAGGCTGGCGCCAACTGTATATCCATACAGGGATGTCGCGCAACCTGCTGCCCTGGCGATCATGCGTAAAAACAAAAAAAGGTGCTCGATGAGCACCTTTTCGCTGCGGTTGCCGCCGGGAGCGTTACGCGGACTTTGCCAGCGCGCCATCCAGCAGCTTGTGCAGCGCATCCCACTCGGGCTCGCCCACATAGCGCTTCAGGATGCGGCCGTCCTTGTCGACCACGAAGGTGGTCGGCGTCAGCTGCACATTGCCGAAGGCCCTGGCCGCGGCGCCGTCGGAATCCATCGCCACCTTGAACGGCAGGCCGCGCGTCCTGGCGTAGTTCATCACATACATGGGCGGATCGTAGTTCATCGCCACGGCGACGAATTCCAGCCCCTTGCCCTTGAACTGCTCATAGGTGCGGACCATGTCAGGCATTTCCTTGACGCAGGTGGCGCAGCTGGTGGCCCAGAAGTTGATCATGTAGACCTTGCCCTTGAGGTCGGCGGTGCTGACCTTCTCGCCCGACAGCAGCGTGAAGGTGGCCGCCGGGGCCGTATTGGCCGGCGCCAGCGCGCGGTAGCCGAACCAGCCCAGCAGCGCGAGCACGACCACGGCCGCGACGATGGGCCAGGGCTTGCGGGAGGATTTGGTGGCAGGGGCAGCAGTGGTCATGGAATCCGGGTCAGGCAGGTTCGGTCAGCAATGGGACATTCTAATGCCGCAGGCGTTCGCGCGCTGCGCGGGGCCGGGCTGCGGCAATCCGCCGCAAGCGTCCCGATCGATTCAGCGCCGGACGGCGGCGCGTGCCTGGTCCAGCGCCTGTTCCAGGTAGGCGCCGTAGAAATCCGGCTGCATGCCGCGCAGCGGGCCGGCGGCGGCGCGGCCCTGGCGGTCCAGGAACAGCACCGTGGGCGCCACCCGCACCTGGTGCGCCCGGGCCCACGCGCGCGCGGTGGTCAGGCTGCCGTCGGCGTCGCGCAGCGGGGTGTCGGCGGTCATGTCGAGCTCGCGCACGGCAATCTCGCCGGCGGCGGCCTGCGGGCCCAGGTAGTTGCTGCGCACGGCATCGCAATAGCTGCAGCCCGGCATCGACACCAGTACCACCAGCGGCTCGCCGCGGCGAGCGGCCTCGGTGCCGTGGGCGGCCAGGTCGGTGGCCGGGGGCAGGTGG
>NZ_JBYTAH010000120.1:0-13547 GCF_058787975.1 Cupriavidus sp. FW305-26 | reverse complement strand
CCCGTGTGAAAGTAGGTCATCGCCAGGCTCTTATTCCGCAGAACCCCCAGCCCCAAAAGGCTGGGGGTTTTTGCTTTTGGCGCGGCGGAAAATGGAATGGCTCGCCGCCGCCGCTCCGGCGTAATACTATTACCGCTGAATCCCCATTACCCATCCCATGTCGGCTGACAGCGCCTGGTACCTCTATCTGCTCGAATGCACCGGCGATTCCATCTACACCGGGATCACGACCGATGTTGCCCGCCGCTTCGCCGAGCATCTGTCCGGAAAAGGCGCTAAATATACGCGATCGCGCAAGCCCATACGCGTTTTGGGCCAATTGCGCTTCGACACGAAATCCGAAGCGTTGAAAGCGGAAATCGAGATCAAGCGCTTGAGTTCGACACAGAAGCGCGCATTTTGCGCGCAACTACCAGCAACCGAGCCGGCCCGGTAGCCGGCAGTGCGACAAAACAAAAAGGCCGGTATCGCGCAAGCGATACCGGCCTTTTTCATGCTTGCCGATCAGACCACAGTCAGCGTCACGTCGATATTGCCGCGCGTCGCGTTCGAGTACGGGCACACCTGGTGCGCCTGTTCGACCAGCTTTTCGGCAGCCTCGCGCTCGAAGCCCGGCAGCGAGATCTTCAGTTCGACCTGGATGCCGAAGCCTTGAGGGATCGGGCCGATGCCGACCGCGCCTTCGATCGTGGCATCGGCGGGCACGGTGATCTTCTGCTGGCCGGCCACGTAGCGCATGGCGCCCAGGAAGCAGGCCGAATAGCCGGCAGCAAAGAGCTGTTCCGGATTCAGGCCATTGCCGGCGCCACCCATTTCCTTGGGCACGGCCAGCTTGGCGTCGAGCTGGCCGTCGGACGTGGTGGCACGGCCGTCACGGCCGCCGGTGGCGGTGGCATGGGCGGTATAAACGACTTTTTCGAGTTTCATATAAGGCTCCGGTTTGTTGCCCGAGAGGGGCGTATCAATGCTTGCCGTCAGTCCGGCAGGCTGGAATCGGTCCGCGCCTGTTCAAGCGTCGACCGCAGTGCATGCAGGCGCTGCGTCAGGGCCTGGATCTCTTCGACCGGGCACTGCGTGGCGCACAACATCTGTTCAGGAATACGCGCTGCGCGCTGGCGCAATGCGCGGCCGGAGTCGGTCAGGCTGACCAGCACCCGCCGTTCGTCGGCTGCGTCACGGGTGCGCGTGACCAGCCGCGCCGTCTCCAGCCGCTTCAATAGTGGCGTCAGCGTCCCCGAGTCCAGCGCCAGCCGCGCGCCGAGGTCCGAGACCGTCAGCGTTTCCGCCTCCCACAACACCAGCATCACCAAATATTGCGGATAAGTAAGTCCAAGCTCACTTAATAGTGGCTTGTACAACTTGGTCATGGCCAGTGAGCTTGAATACAGCGCAAAGCACAGCTGGCGATCCAGTAGCAGCAAATCCGGGGAGGGGTCGTTGTCGCGTTCCATGGCGATATATTAGACGCAATTAGATTGTGCGCAAGATAAATTTTCATTTCGCCGAAATGTGCTGGATACGCCCGTGCATGGCCTGGTGCTGACCCTTAAGTCTGTTTTAAGTCTGGGTCGCTAGCATGACCGTGTCGCGTCGCAAACTGCCGACGCCTGATGCACAAGGAAAGGAACCACACATGATGCGCCAGACCATTGCTCGCACGGCCGTTGGTATCGCGGCCCTTGCCGCCCTTGGCGGCGGCTATGCCTATCTGCAGAAGGAAGTCATCACGCCGGGGTACGCGGCACCTGCGCCAGCCGTCGCGCCAGCGCAGCCGGCGGTCGCCGTGGCCACGCCGACGGATTTCTCCGGCATCGTGGCACAGTACGGGCCCGCCGTGGTCAATATCAGCGTCACCGCGCGCGCCCAGCGCACCGCGGCGCAGATGCCCCCGGGCATCGATCCGGACGATCCGCTGTTCCAGTTCTTCAAGCGTTTCGGGCCGCAGTTCCAGGGTCCGCAAGGCGGCCAGCAGCAACTGGTGCGCGGACTGGGCTCGGGCTTTATCGTGAGCCCGGACGGGCTGATCCTGACCAATGCGCACGTCGTCGACGGCGCGCAGGAGGTCACGGTCAAGCTGACCGACCGCCGCGAGTTCAAGGCCAAGGTGCTCGGCAGCGATCCGCAGACCGACGTGGCCGTGATCCGCATCGACGCCAAGAACCTGCCGGCCGTGCGCCTGGGCGATCCTTCGCAGGTGCGCGTGGGCGAGCCGGTGCTGGCGATCGGTTCTCCCTACGGCTTCGAGAACACCGTGACCGCGGGCATCGTCAGCGCCAAGTCGCGCTCGCTGCCGGACGATACCTATGTGCCGTTCATCCAGACCGATGTTGCCGTCAATCCCGGCAACTCGGGCGGGCCGCTGTTCAACCAGCGCGGCGAGGTGGTCGGCATCAACGCGCAGATCTACAGCCAGACCGGCGGCTACCAGGGCCTGTCGTTCGCGATCCCGATCGACGTGGCCACCAAGGTGCAGCAGCAGCTGGTGGCGCATGGCAAGGTCACGCGCGGTCGTCTCGGCATCAGCGTGCAGGAGGTGAACCAGGCGCTTGCACAATCGTTCGGGCTGCCCAAGCCTACTGGTGCGCTGGTCAACTCGGTCGAGCCCGACAGCCCGGCCGCGCGCGCTGGCCTGAAGCCTGGCGACGTCATCGTGCAGCTCGACAATGACGTGATCGACCATTCGGGCGACCTGCCCGAGCACGTGGCCGATATCAAGCCGGGCACGCAGACCTCGTTGAAGATTATCCGCAAGGGCCAGCCGATGACGCTGTCGGTGACGGTGGGCACGGCCAGGGACCGGGCCGTCGCACAGAAGGGCGGTGGCAGCGAGGCCGGTGGCCGGCTGGGGCTGGCGGTGCGCCCGCTCACGCCGGCGGAGAAGCGTGGCAGCGGCATCGACGGCGGTCTGGTGGTCGAGGACGTGGCCGGTCCCGCCGCGCGCGTCGGCATCCAGCCGGGCGACGTGATCCTGTCGCTCAACGGCACGCCCATCAGCTCGGCCGAACAGCTCAAGTCGCTGGTATCGAAATCGGGCAAGCAGGTGGCACTGCTGGTGCAGCGCGACGATGCGCGCATCTTCATTCCGCTCGACCTGGGCTGATTGCCGCGGGCACGCCAGACTGCCCGCAAGCCGTTAACTGGCAAGGCTTTGCTGCCCGCGCGGGCCGTATACCCCGACGTATACCGACACGTATACGAAGCCGGTATACGGCCCGCTAAGCCTTGCCGGAGGCGGGATTCAGCGCAACGAACTGCTTACAGAAAGCGCGCCAGCAGGTATTATCTCGACTGCGATGCACGAAGCATGCGGCGGCAGCCCCCGCCGACCCTGGTTCTGCTGAATCGACAAAGAGGAAGTCTATGCAGTTGGATTTCACCCGCGCCATCACGCCGGGTACCGATAGAGCGCGGCGACTGACGTCCACGACGTCCACCGCCGGCTCCGCGCCGAAGCCCCGGCGGCGCAAGAAGGTTGTCGCCCCCCACTGGGAGCGCGGCTATCGCTCACACTTCTACCGCAACGAACGCGGCGACAAGCTTGGCGAAGTGCGCCTGTCCGAGCGCGGCGATATCCCCGTGGTCTACCACTGGGCCGCCGGCAATTACTCTGGCGCAGAAGGCTCGCTGGCCCACGCCCGTGCGCGCGTGGAAGAGACCATCGGTTTCGGCATGCGCCAGCTCTCGCTGTTCTGAGCAGGTACTTCGCCGGTGCCGCATCCGCCGGCACTGCGACCCGTCCGCGCCATCGCCTCGCGCGCGGTGCCTTCGCTTCTCCCCAAGATTCCGCGTCTGTTCCGCAGTAGTTCCAGTCGTCGCACCGCTTGCGCATAGCCGCTCGCGCGGGCTTCAGGGCAGTCGCCGCTGCAGCAGCATGTACGCCGCCGCCCCCAGCGCCAGCACCGCAATCAGCCGATAGATATCCTCGCAGGCAATCAGCCTGGCCTGCTGCTCGATCAGCCCGTTCAGTTGCGCGAGCGCGCCCAGGTGGGCCTGCGCCGCATCGAAGCCGCGTGCGGCCAATGCCGCCTGCATGGCAGCCATCCAGTGTTCGGTCTCGGCGGGGCGCTGGCCCACCGCGTGCAGCAGGCTGTCGTGCACCGCGAACTGGCGGTTCTGCAGCAGCACCGCACCCAGCGCCGAGGCAAAGGAGCTGGCGACCTGCCGCATCAGGTTCTTGCTGCGGTAGCCATGGGCGAATTCATCGGGACCCAGCGCCCGGAACGTCAGCCCGGCGATGGGGATGATCACCAGCACGCCGAACAGGCCCTTGCCGACCAGCCCCCATGCCAGCGCCGGCGGGCCGGCGTCGGGCGGCATCTGCGAGAACCACCATGCCGTGGCGGCCATCAGCACCAGGCCGGCGACCATCAGTGGCTTCTTGCGCGTCAGGCGCGGCGCCACCTGCAGGTAGACGAAGATGCCGGCCAGGCTGACCAGCGCGGCAAAGGTGTTGAGCCAGCCGGTGGCCGCCAGCGGGATCTTCAGCGCCTGCTCGGCGTAGATCGGGAACAGGTAGCCGCTCAGGTTGCTGATCATGTAGTACACGAAGTACATCGCCAGGCCGGTCAGGTACACCGGGTGGCGCAGTGCGCGCAGGTGCAGCACGGGTTCGCTGTGGTGCCACTGGTGCCACAGGAACACGGCCAGCAGCGCCAGGCCCGCGGCGGCCACCAGCGCGAGCCGCAGCGGGTGCGAGAACACGTCGAAGCGCGCCTCGGTCAGCGCCGCCTGCAAGGTCACGATGGCGGCGCCGAACAGCAGCAGCGGCCCGAGCGCGGGGCCGCCGGTATCGGTGCGCGGCTCCGCATCCGGCAGCAGCAGCCAGGCACCCAGCGTGGCCAGCGCGGCGAACGGCAGCACGCCGTAGAACACGTCCTGCCATACGCCATGGTCGATCAGCTCGGCGGCGAAGGCCGGGCCCAGCGCCGACGCCGAGAAGATGCCGATCATGAAAATGCGGGTGGCGCGCGGGCGCGCGGTCGGGCCGAACAGCACGTTGACCAGGATGCGGCAGCTGGTGAACAGCGCGCCGCCGCCCACACCCTGGATAAAGCGCGCCACCACCATCTGCGGCAGCGCATGGCTGGTTGCGGCCACGACCGTGCCCGCCATGAACAGCAGCAGCGCCCCCGTCAGGTAGTAGCGGTAGCCGAACCGGCGCGACAGCCATTGCTGCTTCAGGATCATCAGCAAGCTGCCCACGGCGTAGGCCGCCTGCACCAGCGCGAAGCTGCGCGGGTCGGCGTCGAGGCTGCCGACGATATGGCTGGAGGCAAACACGAACATGATGTTCTCGAGGAACTCCAAGCCGGTGGCCAGCGCCAGCAGCATCATCAGCAGGGTCTGGCGCTGCCGGTGGCTCAGCCAGCGCAGCCACCGCATGCTGACGCGCAATCGCCACAGAGGCTGCCAGGGTGAGCCGGGATTCATGGCTGGAGCCCCTCCAGGGTCTGGTGCAATTGAGTCAGCGCACGCGTGGCGCCGGCCAGGCCGCCTGCGCCGAGCGGCGCCCAGGCCTCGCCGTAGGCGGCATGCACCGCGGGCGCGGCGCGCTCCAGCAGCCGGCGGCCGGCCGGGGTCAGGGTCAGCTCCAGGCTGCGCCGGTCGCTGGCCGACGCCCGCCGGCGCAGCAGCCCGCGCGCTTCCAGGCCGTCCAGCAGCCGCGTCATCTGCGTGCGCGTGGCGTCCAGCGTGGCGCCCAGCTCGGACGGCATGCTGGGCCGGTTTTCGTCGACGGCAAGCATGCTCAGCAGCAGGTACTGGCTCATGTCCAGTTCGAACGGGGCCAGCGCCTGGTCGATATGGCCGCGCAGCAGGCGCGCGGTGCGCAGCAGCAGCCTGGAGGCCAGGATCAGGTCGCGCGGGGCCTCGGGATGGCGGGCGCAGAAGCGGTCGATGCGTTGTTCGAAAGACATGGCTGGAGGCGTTGCGATCCACGCGAGCGGCGGATCGATTGCATTCGATATAGTTGCAGATGTAATTATATCAAGCGAAGCTAATCCCGGCAGGGCGTGCCGGCCGGCGTGGCTGGCGGGGGCTTAATGCCGCAACGCCGCGGCGATCTGGCGAATGCCTGCCCGCATCGCTGCCAGCGCCTGCGCATGGCCCGCGGCCGGCAGGTTGCCGTAGCGCAAGCCGACATAGGCGGCGCTGACGGCAGCGATCGCGTCGGCCGCGCGCGGCAGCCGCGCACTGGCGCGCGCGGCGAAGTCTTGCGGTCCTTCGGCCTGGGCGCGCTCGCAGCCGTGGCGGGCCAGCAGGGCGCAGAAGCGGGCATAGGCCGCATCGACCGGGTCTGCCGGCCCGCGGCGCCGCCACAGCGGCACCAGCGCCAGCAGGCACAGTGCGCCCAGCACGCCGGCCAGCAACTGCCCGGCGCCCACGCCGGCGCCGAGTGCCAGCAGCAGCCGCTGCTGCTGCGCATGGTCGTACTGCAGCACCCAGCGCTGCCAGGTGTAGACGACGCCTTCATAGGCCCAGCGCAGGTCCTTCAGCCATGCCGGTTGCTGCGACGGCCGCCAGTCCGCGGCTTCGCTGCCCACTACCGCATCCAGCCCCTGTTCGATGCGGCCCGGGGCAACGGCGCTGGTCGGGTCCACGCGCACCCAGCCGCGGCCGTCGAGCCAGACCTCGGCCCAGGCATGCGCATCGGACTGGCGCACCACGTAGTGGTTGCCGATGGGGTTGTACTCACCACCCTGGTAGCCCGTGACCACGCGCGCGGGCACGCCGGCGGCGCGCATCAAGAAGACGAAGCTGCTGGCGTAGTGCTCGCAGAAGCCGCGCCGGGTGTCGAACACGAAGCTGTCGACCTGGTCGCTGCCCAGCGGCGGTGGGCTCAGCGTATAGGCAAAGGGCGCCGCCGCGAACAGCCGCAGCGCGGCTTGCACGCGCGCGACGGGATCGGCATGGCGGTCGGCCCATTGGGCGGCCAGCGCGCGGGCGCGCGGATTGCCGTCCGGCAGGCTCAGGGCCAGCCGGCGCGTGGCGGCTGGCAGCGCTTCGGGCGCGGGGGACAGCGTGGAATGCGTGCGGTAGCGGATGCGCTGGTCCACCGGCCGGCGCACCATGAACTCGCCGTCGGGCGTGGCGGCGCCATCCACGCCGGCGGACAGTGCCTGGCCGCGGTCCAGCGCGAACAGCCAGCGCTGCTGGCTGGGCTCGAGCGTGATGCTGATGTCGATGCCATTCGTGTTGCCGGCGGCGGGCGCTGGCGCCAGTTGCTGCCGGCGCTGCCGCGACGGGTGCCAGGTGGTGCCGTCGTATTCCCACAGCACCAGCGCACGCCAGTACAGCGCCGCGGCGGGCAGCGGCGGGCCGGCGACCTCGGCACGCAGG
Source organism: Cupriavidus sp. FW305-26 (assembly GCF_058787975.1). Taxonomy (NCBI): domain Bacteria; kingdom Pseudomonadati; phylum Pseudomonadota; class Betaproteobacteria; order Burkholderiales; family Burkholderiaceae; genus Cupriavidus; species Cupriavidus sp. FW305-26. Next base: position 6,209 of record NZ_JBYTAH010000120.1, on the reverse strand, counting down.
GCGATTTCGGGAGAACGGATCAGCTGCCCGACGCTGCCCGGCCGCATGGTGTCGCTGATGCCGGTGGTGCCGCGCGGCGCCGATTGCGGCAGTTGCCACAGCGGGTGCTCCAGCCGCGGGAACAGCACGAACAGCGCCAGTGCCCACGGCAGCCCCAGCAGCGCCATGCGTCCCAGCAGCGGCCAGATCGCCAGCCGGCTGCGCGCCTCGGGGTGGTGCAGCAACAGCCAGTTGCGCAGCACCCAGGCGCCGATCGCTAGGCTGTACAGCGCCAGCCAGAACGGCTGGTCGGACAGGTACAGCGTCAGCAGCAGGTAGAACGACAGCTGCGTGACCAGCGTCGCGTCCGACAGCGCGCGGCATTCCAGCAGCTTGAGGATGACAAAGGCTCCCAGCAGCGCCACGGCGAGCTCGCGCCCCATGCCGCCGCCGTCCTGCCACACCAGCGCGCTGGCCACCAGCAGCACCATTACCGCGGTGATGCCGAGCATCCAGCGCGAAGGCAGCGGAGCCCGCCGCCGCCATAGCAGCCAGCGCCAGCCCAGCAGCAGCACCAGCAACAGGCTGACCGCCACCGGCAGCGTGCGCGCCTGCGGCGCCAGCACCAGCGCCAGCTGGCCCAGCAGCAGCCCATGGTCGTCATGCCGCAGCGGCCGCGCGACGGGTTTCACGCCCGGTCTCCGGCGCGGCAGGCCGCGGGCCGTTGCGGCCATAACGCCAGCGCTTCCAGGCAGGCGCGCCGGTGGCTGGCGCCGCGCGCTGGCGGCAGTTCTACGCCGGTCAGGCGCAGGCCGATCTCGGCATCGTCACCGGCGGCCAGCAGCCACGCGCACAGGCGCGACAGCCGCGCTTCCGCCTCCATGCCGGCCGGGAGTGCGTACCAGTCCAGCCAGCGCGCCGGTTGCTGCGGTGGATCGCCGGCGCGGCTGAGCCAGCGGCCGGTGCGCGCGCTGTGCTTCCAGGCGATGCGGTGCAGCGGGTCGCCGCTGCGGTAGCGGCGCAGCTGGTCGATGCCGTCGTCGCTGCTTGCCGCGCTCGCGGCCGTGTGCACGCCATCGCCAGCGTCTGGCCGATATGCGGCAGGCGGTGGCGGGGCATCGGGCTCCGGGGCGGGATAGACCAGCGTCGACATGTCCAGGTCCGCATAGCTCCAGACCCGGAACAGCCCGAACGGAAAGCGGCTGGCGATCGCCACGCGCGGCAGCACCAGCCGGCCCCGGCGCGCAGTCGGCACGTGCAGGGCGAGCATCCCGCTGGCGCTGCCATCGAGCGTCAGCATGGCGGTTGCCACGTTTGGCAGCGTCGGCACGCGCGCCTCGATGCCGATGCGCGCGTCGGCATCGCGGTTGTCGATGCGCAGCTGGAACACGGCATCCTGCCCGGCATGGGCCGGCGCCGCCGGGCCCGCGGCCACGGCGAGGTCGAGCAGGTTGCGGTAGGCCAGCCACATACACGCCATGCCGATGCCGGCCAGCAGGAAGGTCAGCGCAAAGCCCAGGCTGATGTTGTAGTTCAGCGAAGTCAGCAGCATCGCCGCCAGCACGACCGCAAAGCCGAGGCCGCCGCGGGTGGGCAGGATATAGAGGTGGCGCCGATCCAGCAGCAGCGTGCCGCCGGTTCCGCCGGTCGGGCGCCGGCCCGCCGTGCGGCGCTGAGCCATGACCGGCGCGCCGCGGAGCACGCTTTTGCGCGCCGCCATGGCTTTCAGGGAATGGCCACGCCGGCCTGCAGCGCGGCCAGTTCGCCGGCAACGGCGGCGTGGCCGCCCGCGCCGGCGGGCAGCAGCCGATGCGCGGCCACCGCGGTGAAGACCGCCTGCACATCTTCCGGCAGTACCATGTTGCGCTGCGCCAGCAGGGCCCAGGCGCGCGCGCAGGCCAGCAGCGCCAGCCCGGCGCGCGGCGACAGCCCCGCGGCAAAGCCGCCGTGGCTGCGCGTGGCCTGCACCAGCGCCAGCACGTAGTCCACCAGCGCCGGGCTGGCGTACACCTGTGCGGCAGCCTCCTGCAGCGCCAGCACCTGGCTGCCATCCATCACCGGCGGCAGCTCCGGCGCGCTGGCGCCGCCCAGGTACAGCACGCGCTCGAAGGCGGGGTCGGGGTAGCCGAGCGACAGCCGCATGGTGAAGCGGTCCAATTGCGATTCGGGCAAGGCATGCGTGCCGATCTGCTCCAGCGGATTCTGCGTGGCGATCACGAAAAACGGCGACGGCAGCGCGTGCGTGGTGCCGTCATGGGTCACCTGCCCCTCGGCCATGGCCTCGAGCAGCGCGCTCTGGGTCTTGGGCGGCGCGCGGTTGATCTCGTCGGCCAGCACCACCTGCGCGAACACCGGGCCGCGATGGAAGCGGAATTCGCCGGCGTCGCGGACAAAGACCGAAACCCCGATCAGGTCGGCCGGCAACAGGTCGCTGGTGAACTGCACGCGCTGGTATTGCAGCCCGAGCGTGCGCGCCAGCGCATGGGCCAGCGTGGTCTTGCCGACGCCAGGTACGTCTTCGAGCAGCAGGTGGCCGCGTGCCAGCATGCAGGCCAGCGCCAGCCGCACCTGCTGCGGCTTGCCAAGAACGATGCGGCCCAGCTGGGCCTGGGCCTCGGCCAGCGAAGCGACGATGCGTGGGCGAGCTGTCACGTTGGACCTCGGCGCAAAAGGTGAAAATAGCGGGTGGATGCACGGAATATCGGGTGAAGACCAGCGCATTGTAGCGGCGCGGGCGGCACGCGGCACCGTCTGTTTCCGTACGGAGAGTGAGTGCCCCGGCGCTGTCTGCATGGTTATGGTGCAGCGCCTGCGCCAGATTGCGCCGGTTCTGGCATCATGAGCCTGTCGGGCCACCGCGGCCCTTCCCATTCCTCTTTCCGCTGCCTGTGCCGCGCCTGCTGCAATGACCTCGCTGGACCCCTGCGCCGACCTGCCTTCCTCCGTCCTGTCTGCCGATGCCGGTGCGCTGCCGCGCCTGGTGCAGGCCTTCCACGCCAACGGTTTCGTGATCCTGCGCGGCTTTGCCGATGAGCCGGCGTGCGCGGCGCTGGAGGCGGTGACGCGTGAGCACCTGGCCGCGGCGGTGCCGCCGGTGGAGTTCGAGGCCGACCTGGGCTATCCCGGCGCGCCGGCCGCACGCGATGCCGCCGGCGGCGGCACGGTCAGGCGGCTGCGCCAGGCCTACGGGCGCGACGAAGTCTTCCGCCGCTGGGCCAGCGACCCGAAGCTGGTGGCGGTGGTGCAGGCGCTGCTGGGCGAGCCCGCCCGCATCACGCTGGCGCACCACAACTGCGTGATGACCAAGCATCCGCACTACGGCAGCCAGACTGGCTGGCACCGCGATACGCGCTACTGGTCGTTTGCCCGGCCGGAACTGGTGACGGTGTGGCTGGCGCTGGGCGACGAGGACGAACGCAACGGCGTGCTGCGCGTCATCCCGGGTTCGCACCAGGCGAAGCTGGAGCCGGGCCAGCTGGACCCGGCCGAATTCCTGATCGAAGCCCACCCGGCCAGCCAGCCCCTGCTGGATGCCGCGCAGCCGCTGGCGCTGCACCGCGGCGACGTGCTGTTTTTCGACAGCCGGCTGTTCCATGCGGCCGGCCGCAATGCCTCCGACGCGGTCAAGCTGTCAGTGGCGTTTGCGTATTTCGGGGCCAGCAACCGGCCGCTGGACGGCACGCGCTCGGCCGAGTTCGGCAGCGTGGAGCTGCCCGCGGCAGTCTGATCCCCGCGGCTGCGCTCAGGTGCGCAGCCCGACCAGCCCGGAAATCTTCTCCGAAGCTTCCAGCAGCGGCGGCAGGAAACGCTCCAGCATCTCCTGCGCGCTGGTGCGGTTGGCCTGGCCGCTGATATTGATGGCGGCGATGGTGTGGCCGGCACGGTTGCGGATCGGCGCGGCCAGCGACACCAGCCCTTCTTCCAGCTCCTGGTCGTTGAGCGCCCAGCCGCGCTTGCGGATGTCGGCGACGATGGCCTTGAGCGCATCCACGTCGGTGACGGTGCGGCTGGTGCGCGCGCGCAGGTCGGTGGCGCGCAGCACGCTGTCGAGCTCGGGCTCGGCCAGGCCGGCCAGCAGCACCCGCCCCATCGACGAGCAATAGGCCGGCAGGCGGCTGCCGATCGACAGGTTGATGGTCATGATCTTGCGCGCCGGCACGCGCAGCACGTAGACGATCTCGGTGCCGTCCAGCACTGAGATCGAGCAGCTTTCATGCACCTGCTGCGACAGCGTCTCCATGATCGGCTCGGCCAGGTTCCAGAACGGCATCGAGGTCAGGTAGGCGAAGCCCAGGTCCAGGATCTTGGGCGTCAGCCGGAACAGGCGGCCGTCGGCCTGCACGTAGCCCAACCCCACCAGCGTCAGCAGGATGCGGCGCGCGCCGGCGCGCGTCAGGCCGCTGGCCTGGGCGATCTCGGTCAGCGTCTGGGCCGGGTGCTGAGCGTTGAAGGCCCGGATGACCGACAGCCCGCGTGCAAAGGACTGCACATAGCTGTCGCTCGGCTTTTCGGGCGTGGCGGCGGCGCTGTCGGCGGTCTGCGGTGCTCGCGGCGGGTTCTGGCGGGAATCGGTGGGGCTGGCCATTTGCGTAGCCCGGCGCGGTTCGCCGGATTGGCACGGAAAGGCCGAAAGGGTAGAGGAAATGGCGGGATTGCGCCAGTACCGGCCCCGGACATGGCCTGGCGCCCGGCGCGTGGGTTCCTTACCGGAAGCTGCGCTGCGCCAGCACGAACACCGCCGCCACCACGCACAACACGGCAAAGCCGTGCAGCATGTCCATGCCGGCCAGCAGCGTGGCCTGGCGGTCGACTTCCAGCGAGATTTTGGCCAGACTCGTTGCCGAGAGCGCATCCGGCGCCTGCAGCACCGGGTTGTAGCGGGTGATGTGTTCCACCAGGTGGGTGCGGTGCTGTGCCAGGCCGTCCTGCATGAACACGCTCGCCAGCCCCGTGCCCATTGCCGAGGCGATCTGCTTGCACACGTTCTTGAACTGGTAGGCGTGCGAGAAATCCTCGACCGGCACTTCCAGGTAAGTCATCGATGCCACCTGCACCATCAGCAGCACCGGCGTCAGCCCTTCAAGCAGCACCACCGGCACCAGCGCGTAATCCGGCGCGCCCGGCATCAGCTGCTGCGACAGCAGCATCGCCGCGCAGGCGTAGACGACAAAGCCGATGGCGATCACGCGCCGCTTGCGGAACACCAGCGCCATGCCCAGCGTAATGACGATGGCGCCGATGGCCGACACCGTGCCGCTGGTCGACAACAGCATGCAGGTGGTGCGGAAGGTCAGCCCCAGCCCGGTCTGCGTGAGCGAGGGCAGCAGGAACGACCAGGCCGACGAGAGCAGGTAGTACAGCGTGTAGAAGCCCAGCCCGTACAGGTACTGGCGTCCGGCCAGGCGCGAGAAGTCGATCCATGGATCCGGATGGCGATACAGCCGCCAGCCGCTGAAGGCGAACAATGCCAGCCCGCACAGCGCGGCCAGCGGCATTTCCAGCGAGCTGAAGAAGCGCGTGTAGCGCATCTCCTGCAGCGTATGCAGGAACACCAGCGCGCCCAGCGCGGCGGCGATGGCGGCGGGCCAGTCCAGTGTCGATACCGGCGGATGCGGGTCGCGTGGCGCGCGGGTCGGGTAGGTCAGCGCCACCGACAGCAGTACCGGCAGCGCAATGCCGGCCTGGAACAGGAACACCGCGCGCCAGCCGATATCGTCCAGGAAGATGCTGGTCAGCCACGGCGTGATCGCCAGCATCGAGAACGCGCCGCCGCCGAAGCGCAGCATCAGCGGGCCGCGCTCGGCCGGCGTCGATACCAGCTGCACCAGGATGCGCGAGGCCGCGAACAGGCCGCCGGCGCCCAGCCCCTGCACCGCCTTGCCGGTGATCAGCCCGGTGGGGCTGGCAAACTCGGCGCAGATCAGCGAGCCCAGGACAAATACCAGCAGCGACCCGATGGTGAAGCGCTTGTAGGTGACGCGGCGCGCGACCTGGTCCAGCACCATGTTCATCAGCACCGCGGTGGCCGCGTAGGCCGAGATCGCGTACAGATAATCTTCCGGCGCGGCACCGACGCCGCCCTGGATATGCTGGCTGGCCACGCCCATCATCAGCGTGGAAGAGAAGTCGATACCGGTCACCAGCCCGAGCGTCAGGCCGAACAATGAAAGACGCCAGTGACCCATTTCCGGGTGACTGGCGAGTTGCATGCGCGGGCGCTGGGGGGTGGG
>NZ_JBYTAH010000119.1:4850-13735 GCF_058787975.1 Cupriavidus sp. FW305-26 | reverse complement strand
CGGCGTCGCCCGTTTGCCCTGAAAAACGGGCCATCACGCGATTACGAGACATAATCCGGTAGGGTATATAGTGCCGCTTATCTTCCCGGCGATATAAGCGGCACTATCATGCGACCCATGCGCTGGCGCGCGGCGCGGAATTGACATCGGTCCGGGACTACCTGCGTCACGCGTCGATCTCGACCACCTCGACTACCTGCACGGCGACGAAGTGAAACGGGCGCGGCAAATCAGGACAGCATGGACCGACGATAAGTGGGCCATCGGCCAGCGTAGCATCTCGAAGTCAAGGTTTCAGTGTCCCCTTTTCCGTGAGCTGCTTCCAAATCGCGTTGTTCTTCATCATAAACTTCGTCCCGTCCTTGGCTTCCATGACGACATTGTCGCGCATTCTGACGCGTTTTCCGGCGGCATCGATGTGGACCATGGTACCGTCTTTCAAGACCATGATTTTGCCCCCATCCTTGAGCTCGATGGTCTGCTCTTGGGCCGCGAAAGCGGAGAGGGACAACAGCATCAGCAAGGGAAGAGTGTATTTACGCATGATGCATCTCCATTGAAATTTGGACTGAGTCGGCGCACCGACGGTGTGCCGGTCAAGCACGGCCTGACTGGTATCCTCCTTTTCGCCCTCCACGGGCACAAACACTTCACCGACCTTTCAGCACCGCCTCGGCCGGCGGTGCCGAAGCACTAATTTAGGACGGCGCATGTCCACGACGGTAGGCTTGCCGTCCGTCTCGGACATGGCGGAAACCTTCTCGCCCTCCTTGACGTTCTTCAGCGCCGCCCGGTCCTTCACCGGGAACGACATAGTCATCGCGCCCATTCCGAGATGCTCGATGGGGCCCGTTTGAGCGTCACCTTGCCGGCCTGTGGGTCAATCGGTCAATCTTCTGCGGGGACAGGCTGTGCGGCTTGTTTGGATTGCGCAGCGGGCTTCATGTCCATGCCTTCCATCCGTGTCGCCGCAAATGCTGCCGGCATGGGGCGCGCGCAAGAACGAGTGAGAGAGCGGGTGCGTGTTTCATTGTGATTCCTCGTGAAGAGTGGGTTGAGGGGGAACCGCAAGGGTGTTGGCACGGCGCCTGCGCATCAGCAGGTAGACAGCCGGGATGACGAGCAAGGAAAGCAGCGGGGCGGTGACCATGCCCCCAACCATGGGAGCAGCAATACGTTGCATAACTTCGGAGCCGGTGCCGCCCCCCCACATGATGGGCAGCAGCCCCGCCAGAATGACGGCCACGGTCATGGCCAAAGGGCGGACCCGCAATGCCGCGCCTTCATGAATTGCTTGGTTTAGCGCAGACTGGTCAATATGCCCACCCGCTGTTTTCCTGAGCCAGGATTGCTTGATGTAAAGCAGCATAATGACGCCGAACTCTGCCGCGACGCCGGCCAGCGCGATGAACCCGACGGCACTGGCTACCGATAGGTTGTGGCCGAGCAGGTATAACAGCCAGAACCCCCCGACCAGAGCGAACGGCAGGGTTGCCATGATGAGCAGGGCTTCGTCGAAGCGCCTGAACGTCAGGTACAGCAAGAGGAAGATGATGAGCAGCGTGAACGGCACCATGACCTTCAGCTTCTGGGTGGCACGCTCCAGGTATTCGAACTGGCCAGACCAGCTGATGGAGTAGCCGGCAGGGAGTGGCACCGCCTTCGCAACGACGGATTGCATCTCCAGTACTGCGGAGCGCAGATCCCGCCCGCGGATGTCCACGTAGATCCAGCCGGACAGTCTGGCGTTCTCGCTGCGCAGCATCGGCGGGCCCTGCGTTACCTGGATGTGGGCTACGTCCGACAATAGAATCTGCTGCCCTCTATTGGTGACGATGGGAAGCATGCGCAATTGTTCGACCGAGTCGCGATAGTCACGTGGATATCGTACGTTAATGGGGAAGCGCGCCAGCCCATCCAGTACTTCGCCCACGTTCTCGCCGCCGATAGCCGACGCCACAATGCTTTGCACGTCTTCAATGTTGAGTCCGTAACGGCCAGCCGCTGCACGGTCGATATCAACATCGACATACCTCCCGCCCGTGAGGCGTTCGGCCAGCGCCGAAGTGACCCCATGCACCGATTTGACGGCCTGCTCAACCTGGCTGGCGAGCCGGTCAATCTCCTTCAGGTCAGTACCTGCGACCTTGATACCGACCGGGCTCTTGATGCCAGTCGCCAGCATGTCGATGCGGTTGCGAATTGGCGGCACCCATATATTGGACAGGCCAGGCACTGCCACTACCTTGTCAAGCTCCTCCACCAGCTTGTCGGGCGTCATGCCCGTGCGCCATTGCTCGCGCGGCTTGAACTGGATGGTCGTTTCGAACATCTCGATAGGTGCCGGGTCGGTGGCCGAATCAGCCCGTCCGGCCTTGCCGAACACGGTGGCCACCTCCGGCACGGTCTTGATGAGCCGGTCGGTCTGCTGGAGCAACTGCGCTGCTTTGCCGGCCGACAGGCCCGGCAGAGCCGAAGGCATATAGAGTAGGTCGCCTTCGTCGAGCGGCGGCATGAACTCTCCTCCTACCCGCAGAATTGGCCACGCGCTGGCCGCGAGCACGATGGCGGCGGCCGCGATTGTCGCCTTTGGGAAGCGAAGTACCAGCGCGAGCAGCGGCTGATACAGGCGGATGAGGAGGCGGTTGAGCGGATTGGATTGCTCCGCGGGAATCCTGCCGCGAATGAGATAGCCCATCAGGACAGGAATCAACGTCACCGCCAAGCCGGCTGCCGCCGCCATTGAGTAGGTCTTAGTGAAGGCCAGTGGCGAGAACAAACGACCTTCCTGCGCCTCCAGCGTAAATACCGGGATGAACGACAAGGTGATAATAAGCAGGGAGAAAAAGAGCGCTGGTCCGACTTGAGTTGCCGCCTCCCCAATCAGGCGCCACTGCACGTCGCCATGCAAGTGTCGGTCAGGGTGTTGCTCGCGCCAGTGCTCGATATGCTTGTGCGCGTTTTCAATCATTACCACGGCCCCATCGACCATCGCCCCGATGGCAATGGCAATGCCGCCCAGCGACATGATGTTGGCATTCACACCCTGGTACCGCATCACGAGGAACGCCGCCAACACGCCGAGTGGCAGGGACACGATGGCGACCAGGGCCGAGCGCAGATGGAACAGGAACAGAAAGCACACCACTGCGACCACGGCGAATTCCTCCAGGAGCTTGCGCACGAGGTTCTCGACCGCCCGCTTGATGAGACTGGAGCGGTCATACGTCGTCACAATCTCCACCCCCGGCGGCAAGCTATTTTTCAGAGTCTCGAGCTTCGCCTTGACCGCCTCAATGGTCTCCAGCGCGTTCTTGCCGGAACGCATCACGATGACCCCGCCGGCGACTTCGCCCTGACCATCTAACTCTGCGATACCGCGGCGCATCTCCGGGCCGAGTTGAATCGTGGCGACATCGCCGAGACGTACCGGAATGCCCGCATCGCTCACGCTCAGCGGTATCTGCCTGAAGTTATCGAGTGTTTTCAGGTAACCAGAAGCACGGACCATGTATTCGGCTTCGCCTAACTCCAGCACGGAGCCGCCGGTCTCCTGGTTAGCCCCTTTCAGCGCGTCCAAGACCATGGCCTGTGAGATGTTATAGGCGCGCAGCTTGTCGGGCATCAACATGACCTGGAACTGCTTGACCATCCCGCCGAGGGAGGCGACCTCGGCGACATTGGGCAGCGATTTCAGCTCAAAACGCAGGAACCAGTCCTGCAGCGCGCGCAGTTGCGCGAGATCGTGCTGCCCGGTCTTGTCGATGAGCGCGTATTCGTAGACCCAGCCAACGCCGGTGGCATCCGGGCCCAGCGCTGGCTTGGCAGCGGCCGGCAGGCGGGATTGCACTTGGTTAAGGTATTCCAGCACGCGGGACCTGGCCCAATAGAGGTCGGTACCGTCCTCGAACAGCACGTAGACGAACGAGTCGCCGAAGAAGGAGTAGCCTCGCACGGTCTTAGCACCGGGCACCGACAGCATCGTGGTCGTCAGCGGATAGGTGACTTGGTTCTCGACTATCTGCGGCGCTTGACCAGGGAATGGCGTCCGGATGATGACCTGCACGTCCGATAGGTCCGGTAATGCATCGAGCGGCGTACTGCGAACTGCCCATAGACCCCATATAGTCAACATGACTGTCGCCATCAAGACCAGGAAGCGGTTACGGATGGACGCGAGGATGAGGCGGGCAATCATGGCTTGGCTCCATCGGAAGCGGAAGCGGGCTGCACAGGGGAGGGACCAACATACCGTTCTCGTTGACGCGGAAGAGCCTCATGCCGGTTGCGACGGTCATTCCGTCGCGAGTGTCGACCAAGGTGACGTCGTTATCAACCGAACTGCGGCTGCTCAACCGGGTTGTACTTCGCCCGACGCCCGGAGCCAGCTGTGGCCGCCGGTCACGACGCCCCGCCGCAGGCATGTGCAGTTGGTACTGCGCAAGGGCCCCGGCGTAGCCTTATCGGGACCGTTTTCCGGGACTCTGTTCACGCCAAGGCTGAGGCCCGGGTCCGGCGGCAGGATGCCCACGCCCGCTATTATTATTGGCGACCGGACAGCAGACCGGCGTGGCTTGGCGTCGGTGGGACCGTGGGGACACCATACCCACCGCTTCCCGCACGGATAGCGCTGCGTAAAGTGGTGCATGCGACTCATATGTGCCTGTGACCAACCAGCGCACTGGCTCGCGCTCACCGGGACTGGGGCCGCGGTACGCAAGCCCATTACTGCGGGGATCGGGCCAGGCGGAGGAATCGAACCAGCGGTGGAGCGCGCCGCCGTACGCGACGCTATCGGATTTAAAGCCGTCGATGCATACAGGGTCCGCTCCTGGCACTGAGGCATAAAACGCAGTCACGCCACGGATCCGAATCTTTTTGATAGCCGAGCTTTTCACAAGCGGGGCCCTGAATCTGCAGCGACGCTCGGCTTGCGCGGTACGTTCGGCGACCGTCGCGCACCCACCCAGCATGGCCGTGATCAGCAACAAGGACACGCATGAAATTCTCCTTCATCACACATGGCGTTGGGACGCCGTCACGCGGAACCGGGCGCCTGGCAGCCCGACCGGCAAGCAAGCGAAGCGGTGCGCTCGGTGCGCAAACGGCGATGTGGTTATCGTGAATTTGGGTTCTGGTTGCGATCGCGCCAAGAATTTCGCTTGAGCGCAATTGAGGCGCTGCGCCGGCTCTTATTACGCGACCGTTACGCAACCATTACGCGCCGGTCATTCATTTCGGCTCAAGCTCGCCGGCGGGATTGCAGCGTTACAAGCGCTCACATTTGTATGGAAGCACGAACACTCCCCTCAATGCCGACGTCGTATGCTGGCTTCCTCTACCCGCAAGGAGTCAAACATGAATAAGCTTCCGGTCCTGGTCGGCACCGCCCTACTCATCGGATTCAGTTACGCCAATGCGCAGTCGCATGCCTACGTGCATGAGGGGCATGGCCGAGGAGGAGTCATCCCGCCACGCCCTGCGCATACCGAGGTACATGCCGTGCCCGTCGTGCCCGCCGTGGCGCTGGTGCACGACGCGCACTCGTCGTATCGCCATGGCGCCGCGATGCGCGAGCCCCATCGCGAATCGCGCCACGGCATGGATCATGGGCGACGAGAGCGTGAGCGTCGTCATCACGACGCATACGCTTACGGTCCTCGCGGTCACTGAGGCGGGTGCCAGCCTATTCGTATCGTCTCGCGGACCGCCGCGCCGAGCCAGTGGGCTGGCGCGCGACGATACGCAACAAGGCATGGTGCGACCCCTTCCATCAGCGGGACTCCGCCGCTTTTGGGAATCCCTCGCATGCCCACCGGGACACCGTCGTGCCGTTCGGTAAGGCGGGCCACCATGCCGCGATCCAGTTCCTGGCTCCTCCGCTGCATAGCCGCCGTGGTTCCGGCAGCGATGGGCGCTGTGTCTGTCATGCCCCTGTCATTTTGCTGTCAGGCCGCTCCTTTACACTGCGCAATCCATTGATGCCTGCTGTCGCCGGATGAGAAGGCTGTTGCGCCACCTATCGCTTTGGCTAGTTGTGCTTGCCTTGCCAATCCAGAACATTGGCACGGCTGCAACGCTTTCCTGCGCCGAGCTGCAGCGGGGCCTTGGCGCCTACGCCGTGCTCGACGCCGCGGAGGAGGCGAGCGCCGACGATACTGACGCGCCCTGCGACACCGCATCGCATCACTGCCTGGCAAGCAAAGAACGCGGCAAGGCGCGCGATTGTCATGCCTGTGCCGCCTGCATCGCCGCTTCGCCGCTAGCCATCGCCGTCTTCTGGTCGACGCAAGCGTTGCCAACAACCGCCGGCATGCCGCTTATCGCTACCAGCACGGCATTTTCCAGCACGACGCCTGAGACGTTGCTGCGCCCGCCTTCCCGGCATCTCTGACGCCGCCGAAGCCGTTCCCTTCGGCGGCCACCTCCACCCACGTTCATAAATGTCGCCCTTCGGTTCCCTGACCGAAGGCGCGAAGGCGAACCCTGCCTGCGCTCGCGCGTCCGCGATGGCAAGGCAGGTAATTCCGGTGCAGCGTTCGATTTCGCCTTGCGAATCGCGCTCGCACAATGTTGGAGACAGCGATGCGCATCTGTAATCAATGTAAGGCCCCGCTCAAGGTAGACGTGTGGGCCTGCACCGCCTGCGGTTGGCAACCGCGCGTCCATGCGGGCGTGGCCTGTCTGGCACCAGCCATGATGGTCGACCATGATGGCTTTCACGAACCGCTCTTTGTTGAGTACGAGAGACTCGAAGCGAAGCACTTCTGGTTCGTCTATCGCCGCAAACTGATCCTGGATGCGCTGCAGCGCTACTTTCCTGACCTGCGGTCCTTCATGGATGTCGGATGCGGGACCGCAGAGAATCTGCGGGCGATTCAGGCCCGCTTTCCCCGTGTGCGCCTGGTGGGCGGCGAGGCATCGTTGCACGCACTGATGACGGGGCAGCGCAAATGCAAAGCCCAGTTCTTGCAGATGGATGCCCGTGCGATTCCCTTCACCGACGCCTTCGATGTCATGGGGGCGTTTGACGTCATCGAACACGTCGAGGACGACGCCCTAGTCCTGGCAGAGATGTACCGTGCATGCAGGGCAGATGGGGGCATCGTCTTGACGGTGCCGCAACATCCCTCGCTGTGGAGCCATATGGACGAGGTGGCCAAGCACAAGCGGCGCTATACGCGCGAGGACCTGGTGACAAAGGTTGAGGCAGCCGGGTTCGAGGTGGTCGACGTCACCTCGTTCATGACGCTGCTGTTGCCTGCGATGGCCATCTCCCGGTTGCGGCAGCGCGCCAAGCCGCCTAGCGACGCCATGGATGACGGCTTTCGCATCGGGGCGGCCTTGAACGGCGTGCTTGGAGGTGTTTGCACCATTGAGCACAACCTGATTCGAGCCGGCCTGCGCTTCGCAGCAGGCGGCTCGCTGCTGGTGGTAGCCAAGAAGAAGGGTTGGACCTCGTGAGGGGCGACAGCCACGCGGACCGGTACGCCACGTTGGGGGATAAGCACGTGCACCGCGCCGGCTGCTAACCCGCCGCAGACAACAGTACGTCTACAGCCGATGACGGATCCGGTATCGCGGGGCGTTGTTCCGGTATGCGTTTGCCGAGCGCCGCAACGGCAACGCGTCGCGGCGGACTCTGGACCTCGCGTCTCTGAAGCCCAGTTAGTTCGCCAAGCTGACGTTGACGTACCCATTTCTGCGGGAGCCGTGGGGCCGAGTCGAAGGAGCTTACATGGATGTAATTGCCGGGTAAGGTCTCGGTGAGCGGTGGCTACCTACCATAGCAGTTAAGAGGTTCTGCCTCGAAACGTCAATGGAGAGCACCATGAACACCAAGAAGACCGCCGTTACCGCACTGGCGTTGTCGGCCCTTTCCGTCCTGTCTATCTCGCCAGCGTGGAGCTCGGACCAGACCAGAACCAACGCTGGTGACAACTGGGCGCAGCACGTGCAGCGGCAAGCTGCCGAACCAGCCGGCACGCCTGCGCCGCGCGCGGTTCCCGGCGCGCTTCCCAGCGCGATGGCCGGGGCGGGGGCGGCCACACCGCTGGGGCCCCAGGCAGCGCTCTTCGGTAGCCTGGCGCCGGCGAACACGGCCTTCCGCGCGGTCACGCTCGCCCCCGGCCTCAAGTCTGTCAATGTGGACTCGGGCGACACGATCACCTTCCGCAGTGGCGCGCAGGAGGCTACCTGGATGTTTGCCGAGTTCATTCACGGCACATCCGTGGATCTTGGCGTCCTGTTCCCGGCCCTGCCCAACGCCCAGGGCGTGCGCGTCTATATCGAGCGCAGCAAGCTCTATACCGGCGGCTGAATATCACGGACCGTCAGGAGTGCCAACATGACAGATTTGTAATTTCATCGTAAGGCCCTGGTGGGGTACACCTTTCTACACTGCAAATGCAGGCTCACTGAGCCACTTACCGAAACAAGGAGAAACATAATGCGTACGTTGAAGACTGCCCTTGTGGCATTGACCGTGGTAACCCTTGGCAGCGTCGCGGGCGTCGCGAACGCCGGCGTGACTTCGCCGCGTGATACCTTTACCGATGGGGCGCACGCGATGGGCACGCGCGATCCGTTCACCGATGGCAGCCACGCCATGGGTACCCGTGATCCGTTCACTGATGGTAGTCACGCCGTAGGCGAGCGCGACACCTTCAGCGACGGCGCCTGACCGGCACCGGACCGCCGCGCCGGGGACGGTGGGTCGCCTGGCTGCCTGCGCGCCTTGCCGTGGTGCGAGTATTGGGGAAATTGGCCCGATACCCGCTGGCTCGTGCGAGGGTAAAGCATTGGAACGGTACTGAGCAAACAACGACAACGCCGCGGCGGTCTGGCTCTGACCACCGCCCAGCGGCTCGTGATCGCGCCTCAGG
>NZ_JBYTAH010000119.1:0-4840 GCF_058787975.1 Cupriavidus sp. FW305-26 | reverse complement strand
ACGTCTGTCCATCGCCGTCGCACACGGCGTTGCCCTGTGCGACGGCTTCGGGTGGCCGCTCCCGGCTCTTCCCTCGATGTGCCAGTTCGATCCGAATTTGAACCGGCCATCGACCCGTCCCCGCGAGTTTCTGAGTGTCGGCCTCTGCATTAGCGGGCCCATGGATCGCTGACGGTGGCAGAACATTACATACCTGTCACCGCTTGGCAATCTCGTCGAAATCGCGTTTGGCTCAAGATTGCCGCAGGCAAGATCTCGAAGCCTTGCCTTTCAAGGAGCCTACGATGAAGACCTTCATACACTAGCTTTTGTTACTCGTTCTCGCCCCTTCCGCCGCCTTCGCGGCGCCGAGCACGTATACGCCCAGCGCCGTGTTTGATGTCGCAACTAGCCCGGCTCATGGCCCGGTGACGGGACCGCGGGATTCCTTCTGTGACGGCGCCTGAGTGGCGGTGAGCGCTCGGCTGTAGGAAGCCCGACGACAGCCAAATCTGTTGTCGGGTGCGCAACTCCCCCGAACGCGGGAAACGCAAAGCGTGACTCATGACACCGGCGCGGATACCATCGCCAAGGCAGCTGGCGGAGCCCGGGGGGAAGTGGTTCTATTGAGCACAAAATTGATGGCCGACATCAGGCTTTCGCCGGTTCCAAGGCTAGTCATTGCAGCCATGGCAGGCCTATTGATAATCAGTTGCGCAATCAAATACGAGGGGATGTATGACTACAGGGAAGGCTGGCGCAAGGCCAAGATCGCTGAAGTCGGTTCCGGCCAGAAAATCGCGAGGAGGTCCTCCGGAGATTGCCGCAAAGAGATGGCTACTGAGGTGGTGCAGATCGGGCGATTCGCCGTAGTCCAATTTGAAGGTGCGGCTGGGCATCAATATCGCATCGTGCCGCTTCCAAAGCAGTCAACTCTGCAACTGGGCGATCTGGTCTACGTGAACATTGTGGACTGCGCGAGGCCGCCAATACCCCGTTAACTAGCGGTGCGACGCCACGCGCTGCTGAACGTCGAGGCTCAGTTGCCGCGACTGGTGCCCGGCCGGCGAGAGGCTCGCGCCCCGCGAGAGACATCGCCATGAGCGGCACCGGTCTCGCCAATTCCAGGAGTGGCACCGCCAGAGCCGGCCGCCGTCCCGAGGTCGTTGGGACGACCTTCGCGGACGGATGGATAGCCGCCGATGAATCGAATCGGTTTCCTTACGCTTGTACTGCCTGCTTTTGAGACCGATAATTGTAAGCGATGCTGGCCAAGATAATGAGCAGAATGAGTATTTGTGCGGCGATGGTTTGCAAAGATGGGTACACGCCAAGCACATCGATGCGAGGCATTGAGACCGGCGTTACCTGCAGCAGGCCAACTTTCTGGAGTGCGGCCACGCCCTTCCCAATCAGGACCACTGCCAGCACGCCGACGAGCGCAGAGCTGAACGCAAAGAATTGTCGGATCGGGAGACGTGCAGTGGAACGCAAAAGGACAATTGCGATTGCTGCCAGGATGACAATCCCCAAACCGAGCCCTGCAAGCATGTAGATACCGTTTCCGTCCGACCACAGGGCCGCATAAAAGAGCACGGTCTCAAACACTTCACGGTAAACCGTCACGAACGCCAGCAGGAAAAGCATCAGCGCTGATTTCTTATTCAGGGCTGATGACAACTTCTCCTTTACGTAGGCTTGCCAGCGTCCCGCCAGACTCTTCTGGTGCATCCACATGCCGACGCCAAGCAGAACGATTGCAGCGAACACGGCGGAGAAACCCTCCGTCATTTCGCGACTGGCGCCACTCAGGTCGACGACATAGGTAGCTACCCCCCACGTAAGTGCGCCCGCTGCTAATGCAGCGACCCAGCCTGCATGCACGTAAGGCAGGACATCGGTGCGGTCCGCTTTCTTCAGGAAGGCCATCATCGCCACGACAACTAGTAGCGCCTCGAGTCCCTCCCGAAGCAGGATCGTCAAGGCGCCGAGGAATGTCGAGATTGCATCGGTACTGCCGGCGAGCGCTTTCTGGGCATCATCGAGTTTCGACTGCAACTGCAGCGCGATGTCATGCGCGCGTTCCACTTGACCAGCCGTCACGGCATTTCGGTAGAGCCCCATCATCTTCTCGATATCCTGGAAGAGAGGCTGGTTCTTGGCAGCCAGTGCCGGCTCAACGGGCTCGAATCCATCGAGATATGCGGACAGCGCCAACTGCGATGCGGCCTGGGTGTCCCCATTGTCCAAGGCCGTCACACTTTCCGCCAGCTTATTTCGTGCGATCGCGAGGCTGTCTGTGTTCGACGCAGCAAGCACCTCCGGTGAGCTCCTGAGATATGCAAGCACTTCACGAGCGCTGCTTGCTCCGACCTCTTTCGCAAGTGCCGTTTCCGACGTTTGGCCAAGCTTGGCGAGCGTGGGTATAGCGGCATGCAGGTCTGATTGCGATGCCCATAGCTTGGCCCCGGCCTGACGGTCGGCATCTGTATATGAGAGCGTCGAAGCAAAATAGGCGAGAGCCCACCGATCTTCATCCGTGAGTTGCGCAAAGCCCGGCATCGATGTTCCTTCCACGCCGCGCGTGATGATCTGCTGCAGGGCAAATACGCTCCGTTCCTGAGCACGGGCGTGATCAGCCAGCGCGATCGGCGGCGGATTCAGTCGGGCGGCAAGCGGGCCGTCGGCCTGCCCGGAAACCCCGTGGCAGGACGCACATTGGCTTTGATAAAGCTTGGCGCCCTTCTGTAAATCGGGCACTTCGCTCGGTGCCATGGGGACAGGATAGGCGGCCAGGACTCCACCTGCCAACTTGCGCGCCTGTTCCGCGACCGTTTCAGGGGAGGTCTTCGCTGCAATGGATGCACGCAATGCTGCCGCTTCCTTGCTTAGCTGATGCGAGGTGGGCGTCGTTGGCAGTTCGGCCAGCTGCCGCTCGATCGTCTGAGCGAATTCCTGCATCTCGGCATACTCAGCCTCGTTGGCGACGCGGCCGTACTTGATGGCGCCGCCGTAGTCGACGGCAAGGTAATCCAGCAATTGCCAGACTTGCTTGGCCTTGTCTTGCGTGGAAAGGGGGGTGGCCCGTGCCGTCGAAACGGAGACCACCAGAGAGACCAAGATTAGTGAAAGGATGCGCAGAGCTTGCATGAGGACCACACCGGGAGCGAGAGTTTCGCGTACAAATGCGAATGATTGTAATTCATATCCTTGCGCGATGTGGCCCTTCGGGTGGTACAACGCGTGTTCTTAGCGTCATGCTTGCGATCGCGCACTCGATCATAAGCGAAGCCACACGAGCCAGAGGGGCGCTGGAGGCCACTTGTTCTTCATGGACCTTCTGAACGTAGAGATCCGCCTTGACCCTCCAGTCACTAGAGGGTGTTAAATGGCAACGCCAATATCGGCGGACTACCAGATCGAAAATATGGAAGAAGAGGCGCTGATTCGCGTCGATCGCGAGGCGCTATCCGGCGCTGGCACTTTAGAGTTCGGTCAAATGCGACGCACGCTAGCTGTTATCTTCCGGGTAGTGGCATTACGCAATGGCTTGAGGGTGCTGACGCGATGAGTTGGAAGGCCATTCTCTACGACTGGGGTGGTGTGAACCAAGCCCTCTTTCTGCGTATCAACGAAGCCACGCCGAAAAACCTAATGCCTCTGGCTGAACTGTTCAGCAATATTCTGGGCAACTATTGGACCGCGCCTGTGATTATCGTTGGCTTTTGGGGCTGGTCAAGAATGACGGCTGATGCACGCTGTTCGGTGGCAATCCGTCACCAGTTGAGTCGATTCGTGGTCGCCTTTGGTATCGCGTTTGCATTAGTGGCAATCTCTAAGCTGCTGCTCGACTTCCCTCGCCCAGCCGCCGTGTTCGGTCATCTGGAACACACGTTCGGCTCAACCGAACTGCACTTCAGTTTGCCAAGTGGGCATTCGACGTACGCTGCACTGGTTGCCGGTGTGCTTTGGCCGCTAGTCGGCGTTCGCCAGCGGCTGATGCTAATCATCTATGTCGTACTTGTCGGCTGGTCTCGTTTGGTCGCAGGCCTGCACTTCCCAGCGGACGTGCTGGCGGGCTGGGTGATCGCAATTGGAAGTCTGAGTCTTTTTGGGGGGCTTGGAAGGTGCTACCTGGTGCGTCAAAGCCGTGGTGTCGGAAAGCAGGACGGATTGGCTTGAATCAGCTATGGGGTATTCATGTTCAGTAAGGAGTTCGCAATGACGAATATTGGGCGGTCGACCATCCGAAACCTTGTCTTTGTCGCCGTTGTGTCGCTCAGTACTGCGGTGCTGGCACACGACGACGACATTGAAGGCATCGTGGAAAAGGTCGATTCCGCGGCCAGAAGCTTTGTCATCAAAGGTCAATCGATTTATGTCGATGGCAATACGAAGTATGACGACGGGCTGAATCGCTTTGAAGACATCAGGGTTGGGGACCGACTTGAGGTCGACGTGCATGACAAGAATGGCTGGAAGGTGGCGCACGAGATTGATCGGGAGGACTGAGCGGTGCCCGGTTTGCGCTTGGGTAAATCTGTAGCGCTCGGTTAGGTATCGCTACCCGGAGAGGGGGGGCGACATGCCATGGAATCCGCAACAACGACGCATCGTGCGCGATTCGCTGTTTGCCTTCGTAGTTTGTGCCGGCGTGTTGGGTGCGGGGTATATGTGGCTTTCCCTCAAGCTGTTCGGACTGGACGCGCCGCTCGGCATCGGCGACAGGATAGCTTTCGCACTCAAGATGGATATCGGCCGGAGACAAAAAGCGTCCCTTACTGCATGCGGTTTTACACATCTTTGACCTTCCCAAGCGACCAGAGCGCCCAGGAAAGGCGTTTACTTTCAACGACTTGAA
>NZ_JBYTAH010000118.1:0-14433 GCF_058787975.1 Cupriavidus sp. FW305-26 | reverse complement strand
GCAGTATAGCAATCCGGTGTCAGCTGCTGTTTTCGGTGCCGGACACCAGGCCCAAACAAAAAAACACCACCCACTCGCCCTGGAGACGGGCAACGCAGGCGGTGTGCGGCAAAACAAAGAAACCGGGTCTGCACCCGGTTCCGTCATGACGCGAACGTTCCGGGACGGGAACGCAAGCAGCGCGGTCAGGCCAAGGCGGCCTCGCGCGCAGCCGGTGCGGTTGCCACCGCGCTGGCGCCAACTTCAGCCACGCGCAGCAGGTTGGTGGTCCCGCCTTGCCCGAACGGCATCCCCGCGGCGATGGTGATCTGGTCGCCAGGCACGGCATAACCTTCGGCCACCGCCGCGCGCGTGGCGGCTTCGACCATTTCATCCACGCTCTGCACATCCGGGCTCACGGTGGAGTGGACGCCCCAGGCAATGGCCAGGCGGCGCGCGATTTCCAGGTTTGGCGTGATGCTGACGATCGGTGCGCACGGCCGCTCGCGCGCGGCGCGCAGCGCGGTGGCGCCCGAGGACGTGTAGGTCACGGTCGCGACGGCGCCGATGATCTGCGTGACTTCGCGCAGCGCCGCGCAGATCGCATCCTGGCGCGTGTTCAGCGGGGTCTCGTGCTGGGCGTCGAGCAGGTTGCGGTACAGCGGGTCGCGTTCCACCTCGGTGACGATGCGGTTCATCATCGACACCGCCGGCACCGGGTAGCGGCCGTTGGCCGACTCGGCCGACAGCATCACCGCGTCGGCGCCTTCATAGATGGCGCTGGCCACGTCCGACGCTTCGGCGCGGGTCGGCACCGGCGAGTCGATCATCGATTCCAGCATCTGCGTGGCGATCACCACCGGCTTGCCCAGCTGGCGGCACACGCGCAGGATGCGCTTCTGCACGCCGGGCACGCGCTCGGGCGGCAGTTCCACGCCGAGGTCGCCGCGCGCCACCATCACGGAATCGGACACGCGCACGATCTCTTCGAGCTGCTGCAGCGCGGCCGGCTTCTCGATCTTGGACAGGATGCCGGCACGGGTACCGACGATCTCGCGCGCTTCGACGATGTCGGACGGGCGCTGCACGAACGACAGGCCGATCCAGTCAGCGCCCAGCGACAGCGCGAAGTCCAGGTCCTTGCGGTCCTTCTCGGTCAGCGCGGGGATGGGGATCACGGCGTCGGGCACGTTCACGCCCTTGCGGTCGGACAGCGTGCCGTTGTTGACCACGCGCGTGGTGATGGTGCCGGTGGTCACCGCCTCGATCGACAGGCGTACCTTGCCGTCGTCGATCAGCAGCGACTGGCCCGGCTGCGCGGCGGCGAACAGTTCGGGGTGCGGCAGGTAGACGCGGGTGCCGTCGCCCGGGGTGGGATCGCTGTCGAGCACGAATACATCGCCCGCGCGCACCGCGACCTTGCCGGCGGCGAAGGTGCCGATGCGCAGCTTCGGGCCCTGCAGGTCGGCCAGGATCGCGATCGGGCGGCCAGTTTCGGCCTCGATCTTGCGCACGGCATCGTAGCGCGCGCGGTGGTCTTCGTGCGTGCCGTGGCTGAAGTTCAGCCGGAACACGTCGGCGCCCGCCTCGAACAGTTCGCGGATTACCGCGATGTCGGTGCTTGCGGGTCCAAGCGTGGCAACGATCTTCGCTTTGCGCTGGCGTCTCATGATGTCTCCTCTTCCATTCGCGGACGGCGCGCCATGTGGCGCGCCGGGTAATGCTGTTCAGGTGAACGACTGCTTCGGTATGGCGGTACTGCGCTGACGACTGCAGGACCTACACAATCAGGATGGCGCGGAAGTCATTCACATTGGTGCGGGTCGGGCCGGTGACGATCAGGTCGCCCACGCCGGCAAAGAAGCCGTAGCCGTCGTTGTTGTCCAGGTGCGCGCGCGCCGACAGACCGCGCGCGGCGGCGCGGGTCAGGGTGTCGGGCGAGAGCAGCGCGCCGGCGTTGTCCTCGGAGCCGTCGATGCCGTCGGTGTCGCCGGCAATTGCGTGCACGCCGGCCAGGCCGTCGAGCGCCACCGCCAGGGCCAGCAGGAACTCGGCATTGCGCCCGCCGCGGCCCTTGCCGCGCACGGTCACGGTGGTCTCGCCGCCGGACAGGATTACGCAGGGCTTGCTGAAGGGCTGGCCGCGCTGCGCCACCTGGCGCGCGATGGCAGCGTGCACTTCGGCCACTTCGCGGGCTTCGCCTTCGATGCAGTCGGACAGGATGTGGGCCTCGTAGCCCAGTTCACGCGCGCGCGCGGCCGCGGCTTCCAGCGATTGCTGCGCGGTGGCCAGCGTCACGTTGCGGTGGCCTTCGAAGCGGGCATCGCCGGGCTTGGGCGTTTCGCCGGCGCCGCTCTCCAGGTGGGCGCGCACGTTGGCGGGGACTTCAATGCCGTACTTGGCGATGACGGCCAGCGCGTCGGCGCAGGTGGTCGCGTCGGGCAGCGTCGGGCCGCTTGCGATCAGGGTCGGGTCATCGCCGGGGATATCGGAAATCAGCAGGGTCTCGACGCGGGCCGGGGCGCAGTGCAGCGCCAGGCGTCCGCCCTTGAGCGCGGACAGGTGCTTGCGCACGCAGTTCATTTCGCCGATGCTCGCGCCACTCTTGAGCAGCGCCTTGTTCACGGCCTGCTTGTCGGCCAGCGTCAGGCCCGGCGCGGGCGCGGCCAGCAGCGCGGAGCCGCCGCCGGAAATCAGGCACAGCACCAGGTCGTCGGCGGTCAGGCCCTGCACCAGTTCCACCATGCGCTGCGCGGCGCGCTGGCCGGCTTCGTCGGGAACGGGATGCGCGGCTTCGACCACTTCAATGCGCTGGCAATCGGCGCCATGGCCGTAGCGCGTCACCACCAGGCCCGACAGCTCGCCTTGCCAGTGCGCCTCGACCGCCTGCGCCATCGCGGCAGCGGCCTTGCCGGCGCCGATCACCACCGTGCGGCCCTTGGGCGGCGTGGGCAGGTGCGGCGGCAGGCAATGGCTGGCGCTGACGGAAGCGACCGCGGTGTCGAACAGGTCGCGCAACAGCGCGCGCGCGTCGGACTGTGCGGGATGCGCTGCGGCGCGCTGGGGCGAGAGCAGGGCGGCTTGAGGTTCGGTGGCGAGCATGAAAAGTCCTGGTGCTGACGGGGAAAGCTAGTCGTCCCCGCAGGGCGGGACGACGTGGTTGCTGCTTACTTGGCGATCTGGTGGTTAGACATGATCTCGATCGCGCGGCACAGGGCCGAATGGTCCTGCTTGCCCAGGCCGTTGGCGGCGCAGGTGTTGAACAGCTCCTGCGCGGTGGCGGTGTTGGGCAGTGCCACGCCCAGTGCCTTGGCACCCTGCAGCGCCAGGTTCAGGTCCTTCTGGTGCAGTTCGATGCGGAAACCCGGGTCGAAGGTGCGCTTGACCATGCGCTCGCCGTGCACTTCCAGGATGCGCGAAGCCGCAAAGCCGCCCATCAGCGCCTGGCGCACCTTGGCCGGATCGGCGCCGGCCTTGGAGGCGAACAGCAGGGCTTCGGACACGGCCTGGATGTTCAGCGCGACGATGATCTGGTTGGCCACCTTGGTGGTCTGGCCGTCACCGTTGCCACCGACCAGCGTGACGTTCTTGCCCATCAGGTCGAACAGCGGCTTGACCTGGTCATAGGCTTCCTGCGGGCCGCCGACCATGATCGTCAGCGAAGCAGCCTTGGCGCCCACTTCACCGCCCGACACCGGAGCATCCAGGTACGAGGCGCCCAGCTTGTTGATGCGCGCGGCGAAGTCCTTGGTGGCGATCGGCGAGATCGAGCTCATGTCGACCACGATCTTGCTGTGGCTGGCTTCCTTGCCGGCAGCCTTGAACGCGGCGGCCACGCCCTTTTCGCTGAACAGAACGGCTTCCACGTGCGGGGTGTCCGGCACCATGATGACGATGATGTCGGCACGCTTGGCGACTTCCTCGGCGCTGGTGCAGACGGTCACGCCTGCATCGACCAGCGCTTGCGGGGCCGGGTTGACGTCATGCACGAACAGCGTGTGGCCGGCGGCGCGCAGGTGGCCCGCCATCGGTGCGCCCATGATGCCCAGGCCGATGAAGCCGACGTTGCGTTGGTTTGCCATGTTGATGTCTCCTTGAATGAGATTAAGTCTGTCTTGGTTGGCGTAGGTGGTAACCCGTTACTGCACGCCGTGCTCGGCGCGCCAGCCCAGGCCGGCTTCGGTGGTGGTCTTCGGCTTGTACTCGCAGCCGATCCAGCCGTTGTAGCCGATCTCGTCCAGGAACTTGAACAGGAAGCGGTAGTTCAGCTCGCCGGTCCCCGGTTCATTGCGGCCCGGGTTGTCGGCCAGCTGCACGTGCTTGATCTTCGGCAGGTTGGCCTTGATGGTGTTGGCGATCTCGCCTTCCATCCGCTGCATGTGGTAGATGTCGTACTGCACGTACAGGTTGGGCGCATTGACCTGGTTGATCAGGTCCACCGCCTGCTGCGTGCGCGACAGGAAGAAGCCGGGGATGTCGAAGGTGTTGATCGGCTCGACCAGCAGGTCGATATGCTCAGCGGCGAGCGCGCTGGCGGCGAAGCGCAGGTTTTCCACCAGCGTTTCCTGGGCCTGCTCGCGCTTGACGTTCTGCGGCTGGATGCCGACCAGGCAGTTCAGCTGGCGCACGCCCAGCACCTTGGCGTACTTGATGGCCTCGCCCACGCCGTCCTGGAACTCGCCGACGCGGTCCGGGTGGCAGGCAATGCCGCGCTCGCCCGCTTCCCACTTGCCGGCGGGCAGGTTGTGCAGCACCAGGTCCAGCTGGAAGCGGTTCAGGCGGTCAGCGATCTGGTCCGCATGGAAGGCATAGGGGAAGAGGAATTCCACGCCGCGGAAGCCCGCGCGCGCGGCGGCTTCGAAGCGGTCGAGAAAACCGACTTCGTTGAACAGCATGGTGAGGTTGGCCGCAAGTTTAGTCATGAGTCTCTCCGGTTTAGTTGTGTTGTCGTTCTGCCGGTGCAGAACCGGTGATGCAGGGGCGCTGGATTTGCGCGGGCCGTGGCCCGCGCTTCCATGTTGGAATGGTGCCGCTTACGCCGTTTCCACTTCTTCCTTCAGGATCGCTTCCTCGATGTCCTCGAGGTCTTCGATCGGCTCGAATTCGTTGACGTTGTCGATCTCGGTGCCCATCGCGATATTGGTCACGCGCTCCAGGATCACCTCGACCACCACCGGCACCGAGAACTCGGCCATCAGGTCGCGCGCTTCGGCGAAGGCCGGGGCGATGTCTTCCGGCTTGAACACGCGGATCGCCTTGCAGCCCAGGCCCTCGACCACCTTGACGTGGTCCACGCCGTAGCCGTTCAGTTCAGGCGAGTTGACGTTGTCGAAGGCCAGCTGCACGCAGTAGTCCATCTCGAAGTTGCGCTGCGCCTGGCGGATCAGGCCGAGGTAGGAGTTGTTCACCACCACGTGGATGTACGGCACCTTGAACTGCGCGGCCACGGCCAGTTCTTCGATCATGAACTGGAAGTCGTAGTCGCCCGAGATCGCCACCACATCCGAATCCGGCGAGGCGGTCTTCACGCCGATCGCGGCCGGGATGGTCCAGCCCAGCGGGCCGGCCTGGCCGCAGTTGATCCAGTGGCGCGGCTCGTTGACCGACAGGAACTGGGCCGCGGCGATCTGCGACAGGCCGATGGTGCTGACATAACGCACGTCGCGCGGGAAGTACTGGTTCATCTCGCGGTACACGCGCTGCGGCTTGACCGGCACGTTGTCGAAATCGCTCTTGCGCTGCATGGTGCGGCGGCGCTTCTGCACGTCGGCCACCCACGACTTGCGGCACGGCAGGCGGCCGGCCATCTTCATTTCGCGGGCAACTTCAACGAACAGTTCCAGCGCGGCCTTGGCGTCCGACACGATGCCCAGGTCAGGTCCGAACACGCGGCCGATCTGGGTGGGTTCGATATCGACGTGCACGAACTTGCGGCCCTTGGTGTAGACATCGACGCTGCCGGTGTGGCGGTTGGCCCAGCGGTTGCCGATGCCCATCACGAAGTCCGAAGCCAGCAGCGTGGCGTTGCCGTAGCGGTGCGAGGTCTGCAGGCCGACCATGCCGGCTTGCAGCGGGTGGTCGTCGGCCAGCACGCCCCAGCCCATCAGGGTCGGCACCACTGGCACGTTGACCAGTTCAGCGAACTCGACCAGCAGATCCGCCGCGTCGGCGTTGATCACGCCGCCGCCGCACACGATCAGCGGGCGCTCGGCCGCGTTCAGCATCGAGATGGCCTTCTCGATCTGGGCGCGCGAGGCAGCCGGCTTGTACGGCTGCAGCGACTGGTAGGTGTCGACATCGAATTCGATCTCGGCCACCTGCACATCGAACGGCAGGTCGATCAGCACCGGACCCGGGCGGCCCGAACGCATGATGTGGAAGGCTTGCTGGAACACTTGCGGCACCAGGGCCGGCTCGCGCACGGTCACGGCCCACTTGGTCACGGGCTTGGCGATCGACTCGATATCGACGGCCTGGAAGTCTTCCTTGTACAGGCGGGCGCGCGGGGCCTGGCCGGTAATGCAGAGGATGGGGATCGAATCGGCCCAGGCCGAGTACAGGCCGGTGATCATGTCGGTGCCGGCGGGGCCCGAGGTGCCGACGCAGACGCCGATGTTGCCCGGCTCGGCACGGGTGTAGCCTTCGGCCATGTGCGAGGCGCCCTCGACGTGGCGGGCCAGCACGTGGTTGATGTTGCCCGACTTGCGCATTGCCGAGTAGAACGGGTTGATGGCCGCGCCCGGCACGCCGAATGCCGTGGTCACGCCTTCCTTCTCCAGCACGGCGATTGCCGCGTCGATTGCTCTCATCTTTGCCATGATCTTGTCTCCAGTGATGGTGTGAATTCCGTTGGAGTCGATCCTATTCCCGCAGGCGGGGTGGGATAAACAGAAGGGAGATCAGTTGATTCGATACCTGGGGTACGCAATATCGCCTTGGAAGCCAGATCGGACGGTCGGCGGGGGTACGCCGGGGTACGCAATTGGATATGTGGTGTGACGGTGCGGGCACGCAGCGCAGCGGTGGGTACGGGGCCGCGCCAGCCGGCCGCCGCAGCGCAGTGCGGCAAAATGGCGGGATTCCTCGCCATCCGGGCCGACCATGTATTCCAGGCTGCCGTCTACTTACGAACTGCTTGAGGCGCTTGTCGCCGTCCCGCCCGGGCCGGCCGCCTACCCTCCGGCGCCGGGCGGCCGCCTCGGGCGCGCGCTGTGGGCGGGCTTCATCGCGGCGCTGGTCGCGACCATCCTGAGTGGCGCGGCCCTGGCCGTCTGGCGGCTGTGGCTGAAGCACCCGGTGCCGCCGTGGTCGCTGCGGACCTTCGAGGCGCTGCTGGCCTTGTCGGCCGCCTGTTACGTCGGCGCCGGACTCACGCGCGCCGGCACCGTGCTGGCCAGGCTGCGCCATCCGCTGCGCTGGCAGGCCGCCGAGATGGACCGCCACAGCGTGGCCGAGGATGCGCTGCTGCGCCGGTTGGCGCGCATCCCGCCGCAGCAGCTGCAGGCGCGCCAGCGGCGTGTGGTGTTGCAACTGCGGTTGTGGGAAGGTGCTGCGCGTACCCTGGCAGGGCTGCTGGCACTGGCGCCGGCCGCGGCCGTGGTGGCGGCACTGCCGCGCCAGCAGGCCATGGCCGGGACGCTGCTGTGGCTCTACGGCGTGATGGTGGTGACCGGCGCGGCCTGCTACCTGTACCTGCACGTGCAATGCAGCCGGCCGCTGCGGCGGCTGGCCCATGTGCTGGGCGAAGCGGCCGAGATGAACGCGCAGGTCAGGGCGCGGGCGGCTCCGGCCGCCTGATTCCGCACCGGCTTGGGGTGACGCGGCATGCCCCTGGTAGCGGCCCTGACGCGGCCGTATGCGGATGCCGCGATCCTGCCCATCAGCCGCGCAGGGATGCCACATCCCCGGGGATGCCGCACAATGGCGCCCGGGAGACGAATATCCGATGGACAAACTCAAGCAAATCGAAGCCTTTATCGCCGTGGTGGAGCACGGCAGCATGGCGGCCGCGGCGCTCACGCAGAACGTGACGCCGGTGATGATCGGCCGCCGCATCAACGCGCTGGAAGCCCGCATCGGCGTCAAGCTGCTGCACCGGTCCACGCGCCGCATCGCCGTGACCGAGCAGGGCGCGGTGTTCATGGAGCAGTGCAAGAAGGCGCTGGCCGACCTGGACCGCGCCGAGATGCTGATCGCCGAAGGCAAGCACAAGGCCACCGGCCACCTGATCGTTTCGGCACCGGCGGCGTTCGGGCGCAAGCACGTGGCACCGCACGCGCCGGCGTTCCTCTCGGCCAACCCGGAAGTGCAGATCTCGTTCAACCTGACCGACCGCGTGGTCGACCTGGTGCGCGAAGGCTATGACGTCGGCATCCGCATCGGCGGCGCCATCGACCCGAACTTTGTCGCGATCAAGCTGGCCTCGAACAAGCGCGTGGTGTGCGGCACGCCGGCGTACTTCGCCAGGTACGGCGTGCCGCAGACGCTGGACGACCTGGCCCAGCACAACTGCCTGGCGTTCAACCTGCAGGGCGGCCAGCAGCGCGGCTGGTACTTCAGCCAGAACGGCAAGACCGTGACCGTGCGCGTCAACGGCAACCTGGACTGCAACGACGGCGAGCTGCTGCACCGCTGGACCGGCGAGGGCCTGGGCCTGGGCTGGCGCTCGACCTGGGAGATCCTGCCGCAGCTGGAAAGCGGCGAACTGATCACGGTGCTGGACGAATACGCGCTGCCGGCCTACGACATCCTTGCCGTGTACCCGCAGCAGCGGCCGGTGCCGGCCAAGATCCGTTTCTTCATCGAGCACCTGAAGGCGCAGTTCGCGCGCCCGGGCTACTGGATGGACACGGCGGGCGGCAACTGAGGCCGCCGCCGAGCGCGATGCCGATCACAGCCTGGCTGGCCGACCTGGTGGTTATCGTGCACGGGCTGTTTATCCTGTTCGTGGTGGCGGGCGGCCTGCTGGTGTTGCGCTGGCCGCGTGTCGCATGGCTGCACCTGCCGGCGGCGGTGTGGGGCGTGCTGATCGAATGGTCCGGCTGGATCTGCCCGCTGACGCCGCTGGAAAACATGCTGCGCCGGGCCGCGGGACAGGCGGGCTACAGCGGCGGTTTTGTCGAGCGCTACCTGTTGCCGCTGATCTATCCGGCCGGGCTCACGCCCGCGGTGCAGCTGTGGCTCGGCGCGGTGGTGCTGGTGGTCAACGTGGTGGTCTATGCGTTGTGGTGGCGCCGCCGGCGAGCCGCGCGGCACCACCACTGAGCGGCTTGCTTCAGCCCGCCGGCTCGAAGCGCGGCGCGCGCTTCTGCATATTGGCCAGCACTGCCTCGCGCTGGTTGGGTGAGCCGACCAGCCGGTCCTGCTCGTCGGACTCGGCCTGCAGGATGGCGGCATTGTCGCCGCGCTCCACCACCGCCATCAGGCGCTTGGCCGCGCGGATCGCATCCGGGTTCTTCTGTGCCACCTGGCGCGCGGCTTCCAGCGCCGCGGCGCGCGGGTCGTCGGCGAGGTAGGTGCCCAGGCCCAGTTCGCAGGCTTCGGTGCCGCTCAGCACGCGCGCGCTGTAGATCAGCTCGCGCAGCACGTCGGGGCGCACCAGGCCGCGCGTGAGCACCATGCCGGCCATGTCGGGCACCAGCCCCCACTTCATTTCCATGACCGACAGCCTGGTATCGGGCGCGACGTAGCGTACGTCAGCGCCCAGCGCCACCTGCAGCCCGCCGCCGAAAGCCACGCCGTGGACCGCGGCGAAGACCGGCACCGGCAGTTCGCGCCAGACCATGCACGCGTACTGCGGTTGATTGGACATGCCGTTGGTACGCTTGCCGAGGCGGCCCGCGCCGATGCTGTCGTTGTGGGATTCGCCGCCACCGCCCGACAACATGCCCGCCATGCGGCCCATGTCCAGCCCCGCGCAGAAGGCGCGGCCCTCGCCTGACAGGACCACGGCGCGCAGGTCGGGCATGCGCGCCAGTTGCTCGCCGGTCTCGATCAGCGCGTCGAACATGGCCTGGTCGAGCGCGTTCATCTTGTCGGGGCGGTTCAGGCGGACGTCGGCGACGCCGTCTTCGATGGTGACGAGGATACGTTCGTTGCTGCTGGCGCTCATGCGCTGGCTCCTTGTGATGCGGGTTCTCAACGGCCCTTGAACTGGGGCTTGCGCTTCTCTATGAAGGCGGCTACGCCTTCCTTGCAGTCATCGCTGCGGCTGGCGCGCGACTGCAGCGTGGCTTCCACTTCGAGCTGCGCGGCCAGGTCGTTGTCGAAGCTCTGGTTGAGGGCTTCCTTGATCATGCCGTAGGCCATGGTCGGCATGGTGGCCAGGTGGCGGGCCAGCTTGCCGGCCTCGTCCTGCAGCGCGTCGTCGGCGTGGACCTTCCACACCAGGCCGATGCGCTGGGCCTCATCGGCATCGATCTTCTCGGCCAGGATGGCCAGCGCGCGGGCGCGCATCTCGCCGGCATAGCGCGGCACGAAGTAGGTGCTGCCGGCGTCCGGGACCAGGCCGATCTTGGAGAAGGCCTGCAGGAAGCTGGCCGAGCGGGCCGCCAGCACCACGTCGCCCGCCAGCGCCAGGCTCATGCCGGCACCGGCGGCCACGCCGTTGACCGCGGTGACGACCGGCTTGGGCATCTGGCGCAGCGCCATGATGATCGGGTGGTAGCGCTCGCGCAGCAGCGTGCCGGAATCGGAGATGCCATCCTTGCCGCGCGCGGCAAGGTCGGCGCCAGCGCAGAAGCCGCGCCCCGCGCCGGTGATCAGCACGGCGCGCACGCCGGCATCGCCGGCGGCGCGCTCAACGCCCTCGCGCAGCTCGCGCATCAGGTCGCCGTTCATCGCGTTGAGCACGTCCGGGCGGTTCAGGGTCAGCGTGGCCACGCCTTCGCTGGCTTGATAGAGGACGGATGCCGTCATGGGTGGTTCTCCTTGTTGCTTGGTCGTGGTTCGGTGCAGGTGCGGAAACTTACTGCGGCTTCTTCAGCGCGTCGGCGGAGGCGTCGCCCAGCTTGCTGCCGCCGTCGCAGTCGAGGATGGTGCCGGTGACGTAGTGCGCGTTGTCGCTGCTCAGGTACATCGCGGCATCGGCGATATCGTCCTTGGTGCCGTAGTCGCGCAGCGCCAGGCGGGCCTTGTAGCGCGCCTCCATCTCGGCCGTGGGCGCCAGCCGCGCCATGCCTTCGGTGTCGGCGATCGGGCCGGGCGAGATGCCGTTCACGCGCACGCCGGCCGGGCCCCATTCCATCGCCAGGCACTTGATCAGCATGTTGATGCCGGCCTTGGCGGCGCAGGCATGGGCCTGGAACATCATGGCGTTGACCGCCTGCGGCGCGGTGATCGCGATCAGCGACGCACCCGGCTTGGCCAGGTGGTCGAAGCTGGCGCGGAACACGTTGAAGGTGCCGAGCAGGTCGATATCGACCACCGTCTTGAAGGCATTGGCCGACATGCCGACCACGGGCGCGAGGAAGTTGCCCGCGGCGCCGGAGATCACCACGTCGATCGGTCCCAGTTTGTCCTGGGCGCGCGCGAAGGCCGCTTCCACTGCGGCATAGTCGCGCACGTCGGCGGCCATGCCGATGGCGGTGCCGCCGGCCGCGGTGATGGTGTCGGCGGCGGCCTGGATGCGCTCGGCGGTGCGGCTGATCAGCGCCAGCTTCGCCCCGGCGCGCGCGAAGCCGTGCGCGATGCCGAGGTTGATGCCGGAGGAGGCGCCGGCGACGAATACGGTCTTGCCGGCAAAGGCGTCGGGGCGGAAGGCACTGGGCATGGGAAGTCCTCTCGATCGATGGTCATGCGATGCGGGCCGCGATCCGGCGTCAGGCAGGACCGTGGCGTTGCGAAATGCACGGGAGAGCTAGCGCCGGCGGCGTGGCTGCAGCGCAGGTATCGCGCGATGGCGCATGACGGTCTCCATGTTTCTGTTCTGGTGTACGTCCGCCCCGGATCCTGCGGGGGGCGGCGCCGGCCTCTGGCTCGGGCCTCCGGCATCCTAACCCGAAGCCGGGATTCGATCTCGCGTATTGCCGGCAATGCCGGCCACCGCGGACGCAACTATGGCGGCGCCGGGAATGCCTTCCGGGCGCTGCAACTAGCTGGCGGGAAAGGAAAAAACGGGTGCGGGACTGCGTCGCGGCCAGGCGGCGGGACAGGGCGCCATTCCGCAGCGCAAAACCCAGTCCTCAGAAAAAAGAAAGCCCGCACACCGTTGCAGCGTGCGGGCGGCCTTCCGACGATGAGGTGCCGGAAGGCAGAGTGCTCATGAAGTGCGCCCCCGCGTCTTCATGGCGGGGTCAAGTGTGCGCGCGGGCGGCAGTGGCCGCTTTGACTCACGTCAAGCAGACGCCTACGCGAGCAGCGCGGTCACCAGGTCCTTGCCGCGCGACACCGGCGCGGTTTCCTCGAAATGCAGCGCACCTTCCACGTGGCCCAGGTGGTCCACCATCAGCGTGACGGCCCGCTCGACATCGCCGGCACGGGCGGCCTCGATGAATTCGCGGTGCTCGTCCGACGAGCAGGCCGCGTCGCGGCGCGACTGGTACAGCATGGTGATGACCGCGCTGCGCGTCGACAGCTCGCGCATCATCTCGGTCAGCACGCCGTTGCCGACCACCTCGGCCAGCACGATATGGAAGTCGCCCAGCAGCCGGGTGCGCACCTGCGCATCGTTGCCACCCAGCGCCTTGCGTTCGGCCGCCAGGTGGCGGTCGATGCGCTTGTAGTCGGCCGGGGTCGCCTTGGCAACGAACTCGCGCGCCAGCGCCGCTTCCAGGATGCGGCGCACCGCGAAGACCTCGCGCGCCTCCTCGGCGCTGGGCTTGGCCACGAAGGCACCCTTGTCGGGCACGATCTGGATGACCTTGTCCTTGGACAGCATCAGCAGCGCCGCGCGCACCTTGGTGCGGCTGACGCGGTAGACACTGGCCAGGGCCTCCTCGCGCAGCTTGGTGCCGGGCGGCAGGCGGTGCGAAACGATGGCCGCGACAATGTCTTCGGCGATCGCTTCGGCGGTCATGTCAGGATCGATATGCTCGGGCATGGCAGCGCACTTGCGCAGGGGCTGCGCGGTTGGGGAGATGGCATGATTCTATCGCCCCGGCGCAGGGACCGGAGAACCGGCGGTAACGCCGTCCTCCGCCATCGCGGCCAGGCCAGCATCCAGGTCGGTCGCCTCGATGGCGCCGTTGAGCACGCCATGGGCCCGTTCGCGGTCGATATCCTTCTCCCAGGCGGCCACCACCACGGTCGCCACGCAGTTGCCGATCAGGTTGCCCAGTGCACGCGCGATGCCGATGAACCAGTCCACCGACAGCACCAGCACCAGCCCGATGGCGGGAATCGCCGGGTGTGCCGACAGCGTCGCGGCCAGGATCACGATGGCCGAGCCGGGGATGCCGTGCGCGCCCTTGGAGGTGACCAGCGCCACCGCCAGGATGCCGAGCAGGTCGCCCATCGCCAGCGGCGTGTTGGTCGCCTGCGCGATAAAAACCGCGGCCAGCGTCAGGTAGATCGAGAACGCATCCAGGTTGAACGAGTAGCCGGTCGGGATCACCAGGCCCACCACCGACTTCTTGATGCCCATGAACTCCAGCTTCTTCATCACCTGCGGCAGCACGCTGTCGGACGAGGCCGTGCCCAGCACCACCAGCAGCTCGGCGCGCAGGTAGCGGATCAGCTTGATCACCGAGAAGCCGCACACGCGCATGATGGTGCCCAGCACCACCAGCACGAACACGATCACCGCGCCGTAGAACAGGAATACCAGGAAGCCGAGCTGCTTGAGCGAGCCGATGCCGTACTTGCCCACGGTGAAGGCCACCGCGCCCAGCACGCCCAGCGGCGCCAGCTTGATGATGAAGCCCATCATCTTGAACAGCGTATGCGAGAAGGTGTCGATCAGCCTGACCAGCGGCCGGCCCGGCTCACCCACCAGAGACAGCGCGCAGCCGAACAGGATCGACACCAGCAGCACCTGCAGCACGTCGCCGTTGGCAAAGGCGCCGAACACGGTATTGGGGATCAGCTTGAGCAGGAAGTCGACCGTGCCCTGGTCCTTCACCTTGGTCGCGTTGTCGATAAATCCGCCGATGGCCGATGCATCGAGCGAACGCGGGTCGACATTCATGCCGACGCCGGGCTGGAACACATAGGCCAGCAGGATGCCCAGCGCCAGCGCGATGGTGGTGACGATCTCGAAGTACACCACCGCCTTGATGCCGACGCGGCCGACCTTCTTCAGCTCGCCGGCGCCGCAGATGCCGGCCACCACCACGCAGAACACGATCGGGCCGATCAGCATCTTGATCAGCTTGATAAAGGCATCGCCAAGCGGCTTGAGCTTGGCGGCGAATTCAGGGAATGCCAGGCCGAGTGCCGTGCCAATTACCAGGGCAATCAGCACCTGGCCAAACAGCGAACGGGTGAAGCGGATGTGCAAACGGGGCTGGGGGGCGC
>NZ_JBYTAH010000117.1:0-14677 GCF_058787975.1 Cupriavidus sp. FW305-26 | reverse complement strand
CGGCCACCCAGCGCAGGCTGGCTATGGCGAAGGCGTGGCGGGCAATGAGGGCGGCAGGCATGGCTGGAACGTGGGGGCAGGGCGGTAGCGGGAGCGGGAGCGGCGCAGCAAGCACTGGAGCGCCGCTTTCGGGATAATACCGGTTTCCGCCCGCAGGCGATGGCGTCCGCCAGCGCCGCCCGCAGCCTGCGCGCGCCGTCCCCCATGGATTCCCGATGCGTCTTGTGCCGCCCCCGCCGAGCTTTCCTGCCGCTGTCCGCCGCCCGCTGCTGTGCTGTGCCGCCGTGCTGGCATTCGCCCTGTGCGCCTGTTCACCGCACTATGACTGGCGCACCATCCAGTCCGGCGAGGGCGCCTACGCCGCGCTCTATCCGGGCAAGCCCACCAGCGCCGCGCGCGACGTGACCATTGCCGGGCGCAAGCTGCCGATGACGATGGAAGCTGCGCGCGTCGACGACACGCTGTTCGCCGTGGGCGTGGTGACGCTGCCCGCCGATGACGAAGCGCTGCGGCGCGAGGCGCTGGCGGCGATGCAGGCCGGCCTGCTGGCCAACCTCGGCACGCCGTCGGGCGAGCCGCGCGCGCGGCCCGTCACCGTGATGAGCGCCGACCGTCCGGGCCGCCCGCTTGCCGGCGTGGAAGTGCAGGCCAGCGGGGTGTCGCCGCAGGACCAGTCGCCGCGCCGGCTGACGGCGCGCCTGGTGGCGGTGGGTACGCGCGCGTACCAGGCGGTGGTGCTGGAATCGGGCGATGCCGCGCGCGACGCGCGCCAGGCCGAGCAGGTGGAGCAGTTCCTGGGCGGCTTCCACCCGTTCTGACGCGCCGCGTCGCAGGAAAGATTGTTGGTGCCGTGGCTGCTGGAGCGTGGCCCCGGCATGGTTGTCGTCAAAGGAGAGTGGGATGCGTTGGGAAGTATGGTTGGCTTTTTTCGCCGCGTGCTGGGTGATCGCCGTGTCGCCGGGGTCGGGCGCGGTGCTGTCGATGAGCCATGGGCTCTCGTACGGGCTGCGCAGGACCACCACCACCATCTTTGGCCTGCAGGCCGGGCTGGTGATCGTGCTGCTGGTGGCGGGCGGCGGCCTGGGCGCGCTGCTGCTGGCCTCGGAGCAGGCCTTCATGGTGGTCAAGACGATAGGCGCGCTGTACCTGATCTACCTCGGCGTGCAGCAATGGCGCGCGCAGGTGGAGAGCGGGGCGGACCAGGGTGGCAGCACCGCCCCCGTGCGCGTAGCGGTGATGAGCCGGCGCCGGCGCTTTGCCACCGGCCTGCTGACCAATGTGACCAACCCCAAGGGCATCATCTTCATGGTCGCGGTGCTGCCGCAGTTCATCGATCCCAACCGGCCGCTTGCGCTGCAGCTGGCGATCCTGGCGGCCACCATGTGCTGCGTGGACCTGGTGGTGATGCATGGCTATGCGCTGCTGGCGTCGCGCATGCAGGGGCTGTTCCGTAATGCGCGCGCGGTGCGCTGGCAGAACCGCTTCTTTGGCAGCGTGCTGATGGCGGTGGGCGCGGCGCTGTTCTTCGTGCGCCGGCAACACGCCTGAGCGGCGTCTGCATCAATACTGGCGCGCACCGGCCGGGTTTGCTTCAATGAGGAGGAAACCCGGCCACGGAGACCCCGCATGCCCGCCTTGCCGAACCCCCACGCCGGTGCGCGCCTGCAGCCGCGCCATACCGTGCCCCCGGTCGAAGAGCCCGGGCCGCCGGGCATCCCCCCGGACTTGCCGTTGCCGCCAGAGGAAGATCCGACCCCGCCCCCGGTCGAGCCGCCGGTTGCCGGGCGTGCCGGGCACTACTGCTTCAGCTCGTAGAAATCGTTCAGGCAGTAGCCGTCGGTCAGTTCGACCGGCTGGTCGCCATGGGTGTAGCCGGTGCGCAGGATATGCAGCAGCGGCTCGCCGGGCGCGATCTGCAGGCGCGCGGCCAGTGCTTCGCCGGCGACGATCGCGCGCAGCCTTTCGGTGACGCGCAGCACCGGCTTGCCGATCCGCTCCAGGTAGGCGTACAGCGATTCGCCGATGGCGCTGGCGTCGGGCAGCACGGCCAGTGCCAGCGTGGTGACATCCATCCAGAAGACCTGCCCGTCGGCCTTGCGCAGGCGGGTCAGGCTGACAATCTCTTCCCCTTCCTGCAGCGCCAGCGCCGCAGCCTCCTGGGGCGTGGCGCGGCGGCGTTCGAACGCCACCAGTTCGCTGGCCGGCGTCATGCCGCGCCGGCGCGCCAGCTCGCTGAAGTTGTCCAGCCGCGCCGCCTTCTGCTCAGGGCGCGGCGCGACAAAGGTGCCCGCGCCGCGGCTGCGCGTGATCGCGCCTTCCTCTGCCAGCACCTGCAGCGCGCGCCGCGCCGTGACGCGTGAAATCTCCAGTGAATCCACCAGCGTGCGCTCGGACGGCAGCGCGTCGCCCACCCGCCATTGGCCGGCCTGGATGGCCGCGGCCAGTCTGCGCGCCACTTGCAGGTAGATCGGCGTCGCCTCCGCTTCGTCCGGCTTGAGAGCCTGCAGCCGTTGATCCATTGCGAATCCTCGTAGGTACCAGAGTGTGGGGGTGATGATACCACTTTAGGATATTTGACGTCGATGGGGCGGCATTGCGTCATCTGGGCGATAACATCGCCATCGCTTCGCTTTACGTCAATTGGTATTGAAATGGTTCTGCTGATTATGGCGTCGGAAAATGCTGCTGTGATTTGGAAAAATCTTACCTATCTCCGTGGGTTATGGTGATTAAGGCGAATGTGAGGATCATCCAAGGACTGCTTTGCCTTGCCTCAATAAAGATGCCACTTAGATACAATATTGTTGTAGTGGTTTTCACTGGTATTTTTATTGTCGGTTGCCGTCTATCTTTCGCCTGACCCTGGCGCCGTCGCATTTCTGCACCGGCCGCCGCGACTTCTGGAAGCAAAATGGCTGAGACGAGCGAAACCCTGTTGCTGCGGGCCCCGGTGAGCGGAGTGCTGCTTCCCCTCGCGGCCGTGCCGGACCCGGTCTTTGCCGACGGCATGTTCGGCGACGGCCTGGCCATCGACCCCCTGAGCGACACGCTGGTGGCGCCTTGCGACGGCACCATCGTCCACCTGGCCGCCACCGGCCACGCCCTGACGCTGCAGGCTCCGTGCGGGGCGCAGGTGCTGCTCCATGTCGGCATCGATACGGTGTCGCTGCGCGGCGAAGGCTTTGCGCCTTGCGTGGCGCAGGGCGCTGCCGTGCGCCAGGGGGATGCGCTGATCCGTTTCGATGTCGACCGTGTCGCGCAGCAGGCGTCGAGCCTGGTGACGGTGATGGCAATCGCCAATGGCGATGCCTTCACGGTCGCCGGCAGGACCGGCGCGGCGCAGGCCGAGGCGGGCCGCACGGTGCTGCTGCAGGTGCGTGCCGCGGGTGCCGCGGCGCCCGCGCAGGAAGACCACGCGAGCGCAGCCGAACAGCGGCGCACGGTCACGCTCGCCTGCCCTGGCGGCTTGCACGCGCGGCCCGCGGCACGGGCGCGCGAAGCCGCGCGCGGCCTGGACGCCGCCGTCGCATTGCACTACGGCGGCCGGCAGGCGAGCCTGGCCAGCCTGGTGGCGCTGCTGGGCCTGGCCGCCGACGAGGGCGCCGCGGTCGAGCTGGTGGCGACCGGCCGCGATGCCGGTGCCGCGCTCGATGCGGTCGCATACGAACTGCAGCGCGCCGGCGTGGGCGAAGAAGAACCCGTGCCCACGGTGGCCGCACCGATTGCGCAGCCTGGGCCGGGCGCCGGCCTGCCGGCGGATGGCATCCCCGGCGTGGCTGCCGCCCCCGGCATCGCGATCGGCACGCTGCACTGGTGGCGCGAGACCACGCCGGAGCCGGCCGAGGCCGGCCAGGGCATTGCTGCCGAGCGCGAGGCCCTGCGCGCCGCG
Source organism: Cupriavidus sp. FW305-26 (assembly GCF_058787975.1). NCBI lineage: Bacteria > Pseudomonadati > Pseudomonadota > Betaproteobacteria > Burkholderiales > Burkholderiaceae > Cupriavidus > Cupriavidus sp. FW305-26. The sequence continues at coordinate 10,788 of NZ_JBYTAH010000117.1, read as the reverse complement.
CTGGCGGCCATCGACGCCCAGCTGGCGCATGAGAGCGAAGCCGCCACCGCACGCCGCGCCGGCGCCGAGGCCGGCATCTTCGCCATGCATCGCGCGCTGCTGGAAGACCCGGCCCTGCAGGCCGCGGCCGAGACCATGATCGCCGCCGGCAAGAGCGCGGGCTTTGCCTGGCGCGAGGCCACCCGGGCCGAAGCCGCCATGCTGTCCGCGATGGCCGACCGCCGCATGGCCGAACGCGCTGCCGACCTGCTGGACCTGGGCAAGCGCGTGCTGCGTGCGCTGGCCCCGGCGGGCAGTGTCCCGGTCCAGCTGCCCGCACCGGCCGCCGACGGCGATGTCATCGTGCTGGCCGCCGGGGAATTCACGCCGTCCGACCTGACCGGACTGGACCGCACCCGGGTTGCCGCACTGGTGATGGCGCGCGGCGGCCCGACCTCGCACGCGGCCATCATCGCGCGTCAGCTCGGCATCCCTTGCCTGGTGGCTCTGGGCAGCGCGCTGGAGCGCCTGCAGGACGGCACGCCGGTCATCGCCGACGGCGACAGCGCCCGCCTGCACGCCTGCCCCGATGCGCATTTGCTGGCCGCCGCCGCCAGCGCCGTCAGGCTGCGCGCGCAGCAGCGCGAGGCCGACCTGCGCGCCGCGCACGCCGCGGCCAGCACCCGCGACGGCGTGCCTATTGAGGTGGCCGCGAATATCGGCAGCCTCGACGACGCCCGCAATGCCGTGGCGCATGGTGCCGACGCGGTCGGCTTGCTGCGCACCGAACTGCTGTTCCTGCACGGCGACGCAGCCCCCGCGGCGGCGGACCACACCGCCAGCTGCCAGGCCATTGCCGATGCCCTGCAGGGCCGCAGCGCGATCGTGCGCACGCTTGATATCGGCGCCGACAAGGACGCCGCCTGGCTGCACCTGCCTGCCGAAGACAACCCCGCCCTGGGCCTGCGCGGCGTGCGCCTGGCGCAGGTGCGCCCGCAACTGCTGGACGACCAGCTGCGCGGCCTGCTTGCAGTGCGCGCGAGCGGGCCGCTGCGCATCCTGCTGCCGATGGTCAGCGAGGTCGGCGAACTGCTGGCCTGGCGCGAACGCATCCGTGCGCTGGCGGCCGAAGCCGGTACCGATCCCGAGATCGAGGTCGGCGTGATGATCGAAGTCCCTTCCGCCGCGCTGCTGGCCGACCAGCTGGCCGAGCACGCCGATTTCTTCTCGATCGGCACCAACGACCTGACCCAGTACACCCTGGCCATTGACCGCTGCCAGCCGGAGCTGGCGGCACGCATGGATGGCCTGCATCCCGCGGTGCTGCGCATGATCGCCGCCACCACCGAGGGCGCCGCGCGCCACGGGCGCTGGGTAGGCGTGTGCGGCGCGCTGGCGGGCGACCCGCTGGCCGTGCCGGTGCTGGTCGGGCTGGGCGTGACCGAGTTGTCAGTCGACGCCGGGCTGGTGCCGGGCGTCAAGGCGCGCGTGCGCGCGCTCTCGCATGCCGATTGCCGGCAGCGCGCAGGCGAATTGTTGCGGCTGCCGTCAGCCGCCGCGGTGCGCGACGCGTGCCGCCGCTACTGGCCGGCATAAGCGCCGGTCGACCACAACCCAATACGCGCCACGCGCGCACAGATTCGGAGAACGCCAATGAAGATGGACCTGCTGCCCAGGGTGCAACGCCTGGGCGCCACGCTGATGCTGCCGATTGCCGTGCTGCCCGTGGCCGGCCTGCTGCTGCGCCTGGGCCAGCCCGACGTATTCGACATCAAGCTGATGGCCGAGGCCGGCAACGCGGTCTTTGCCAACCTGGCCCTGCTGTTCGCGATCGGCGTGGCGGTGGGCTTTGCGCGCGACAACAACGGCGCGGCGGCACTGGCCGGCACCATCGGCTACCTGGTGCTGACCACGGTGCTGAAGACCATCGACAAATCGCTCGACATGGGCGTGCTGGCCGGCATCGTCGCCGGCGCGGTGGCGGGTGGGCTCTACAATCGCTATCGCAATGTCGCGCTGCCACCCTATCTGGGCTTCTTTTCCGGCAAGCGCTTCGTTCCCATCGTCACCGCGCTGTGCTGCCTGCTGCTGGGCATCGTGCTGGCCTATGCGTGGGCGCCGGTGCAGGCCGGCATCAACGCGGCCGGCGCGTGGCTGACCACGGCGGGCTCGGCCGGCGCCTTGGTGTTCGGGCTGCTGAACCGGCTGCTGCTGGTCACCGGGCTGCACCACCTGATCAATACCCTGGCGTGGTTCGTGTTCGGCAACTACGCCGATCCGGCCACGGGGACGGCGGTATCGGGCGACCTGCACCGCTACTTTGCCGGCGACCCCGGCGCAGGCCTGTTCATGACCGGCTTTTTCCCGGTGATGATGTTCGGCCTGCCCGCGGCCTGCCTGGCGATGTACCACGAGACGCCGCCGGCGCGGCGCGCGCTGGTTGGCGGCATGCTGTTCTCGATGGCACTGACCTCGTTCCTGACCGGCATCACCGAGCCGATCGAGTTCAGCTTCATGTTCCTGGCGCCGGTGCTGTACGGCCTGCATGCGCTGATGACCGGCCTGTCGATGGCGCTGTGCCATGCGCTCGATATCCGGCTGGGCTTCACCTTCTCGGCCGGCGCGATCGACTATGTGCTGGGCTACGGGCTGTCCAGCCGCGGCTGGCTGGCGATTCCGCTGGGGCTGGCCTATGCGCTGGTCTATTACGGGCTGTTCCGCTTCTTTATCCGCCGCTTCAACCTGCTGACGCCGGGCCGCGATGAAGTGGTGCCCGTGGCGGCCGCCGGCGGTGCCGCGCAGCCGGCCGCGGGCAGCGTGGCGCAACAGTATGTCGAAGCGCTGGGCGGCCCTGCCAACCTGGTCGTGGTCGATGCCTGCACCACGCGTCTGCGGCTGAACGTGGCCGACATCGGCGCGGTGTCCGAGCCGCGGCTCAAGGCACTGGGCGTACGCGGCGTGCTCAAGCGCCCGCCCAATGTGGTGCAGGTGGTGATCGGGCCGCAGGCCGAGCAGGTTGCCGGTGATATCCGCGCGGTGCTGCAGCAGGCGCCGCAGGCCACGGCCGTGGTGGCTGCTGCGCCCGCCGTTGCTACCCAGGCGTCCGTGCCGGCTGCCGGTGCTTTCGATCCCGCCTGGTGGATCGATGCGCTGGGCGGCGCCGCCAATATCGCCTCGGTCGGCGTGGTGGCACTGACGCGGCTGCGCGTGGTGGTGCGCGAGCGCGCCCGGGTGCGCGCCGACCACCTTGCGGGCAGCCAGCTGATGTGGATCGGCGATGACACCGCCCATATCGCCTTCGGCCATGCGGCAGACGGACACGCTGCCGCCTTCGAGCGCGCCCTGCAGGCCATGCCCACCTGACCCCCGCCGCGGCAGCCGTGCGGCTGCGGTCGACCTTCCCCATCGGCAACAACAACGACGGCCGCGACGACAGCCGCGCCGGTGGATACCGTCTGCTTATCCAGGAGTCATTGATCGTGAAACGCATTGCACTGACGGCGCTGCTCGCAGCGTCGGCCGGGGGCGCCTGCGCCCAGTCCGCCGGCACCGGCATCACCTTGTATGGCCGCGCCGTGGCCGGCCTCGACTATGTCAACGGCATCGCCCGCCCGGGCGGCGACGTGGACACCTTCCGCTTCGGCAGCAACCAGTACGGCGTCAGCTTCTGGGGCATGCGCGGCGCAGAAGACCTTGGCGGCGGCCTGCGCGGGGTCTTCAACCTGGAGGGCATGATCACCTCCGGCACCGGGCGCTCCGATCCGCTGTTCAACCGGCGCGCGCAAGTGGGCCTGGCCAGTAACGACTGGGGCACGCTGCTGCTGGGCCGGGCCATGAGCCTGACCGACGACGAGAGCGGCGCGATCGACCCGATGGGCCTGCAGGCCAGCTCGGTCGCGACGCTGGTCTATGGCCGCAACTGGGGCTCGCGCACCAATGCCGTGACCTACAACTCGCTGGTGTGGGGCGGGCTGAGTGTGCGCGCGCAGGCCGGCAGCGACGGCGTGGCGGGCAGCTTCAACAGCGGCAAGCAGTTGAGCGCGGCCGTCAAGTACGCGCAGGGCAACCTGAGCCTGACCGGCATCTACGAGGAACTGCGCGACACGCAGGGCCGCATGGACAACCTGTATGTCAACTCGCGCCAGTACACGCTCGGTGGCAGCTATGCGCTGAACAACCTGCGCCTGTTCGCCGGCTATAACCTGACCGTGTCCTCGGGCGATACCGTGGCCACGCCGGAGAACCCCTACGCCGCCACGCGCAGCCAGATGGCATGGGTCGGCGCCAACTACCGCCTGCTGCCGGCGCTGACGCTGCTGTCCGGCGTCTACTACGCCACCCTGAACAATGGCGGCGGGCATGGCACGCTTGTCACACTGGGCGCAAAGTATGACTTGTCGAAGCGCACCTCGCTGTATGGCACGGTGGCGTCGGTGTTCAACTCGCGCAATGCCACCTTCTCGGTGGAGGCGTCGCCGGACACCATGCCGGGCGCCGGGGCGAACCAGCAGGGCGCCTATGCCGGCATCATCCACCTGTTCTGACGGTGGCTGGCCGGTGATCTGAATGTATTGGAGAGTATTGCCATGAAAGGAAACATCCTGACGCCGGCCGGCTGGATCTTCGGAGAGATCCATGCCGGCCCGGACGGACGCATCGCGCGCATCGAGGGCGTGCCCGCCTCGCCTGAGCACAACGATGCCCCGTACGTGCTGCCGGGGTTTGTCGACCTGCTCAACCACGGCGGCGGCGGCAAGGACTTCATGGATGGCGAGGCCGCGGTGCCGGTGATCCTGCGCGCGCATGTGCGCTTTGGCACCACCAGCCTGCTGGGCAGCACCATGACCTCGCCGCACGACGTGCTGCTGCCCGCACTGCAGGCGCTGAACCGCGCCTGCGCGCAGCGCCCGCCCGGCGCGGCGCGCATGCTGGGCGTGCACCTGGAAGGGCCGTATATCAACCCCGGCAAGCTGGGCGCGCAGCCCGATACCTCGGCCACTGCCACGCCGGAAGAACTGGAGCAGTACCTCGGCGCCGCGCCGCTGAAGGTGGTGACGCTGGCGCCCGAACTGCCGGGGCATCTGGACATCATCCGCCTGCTGGTCGCGCGCGGCGTGCGCGTGCAGCTGGGCCACACGCTGGGCACCTATGAGGACGCGGTGGCCGCGCTGGATGCCGGCGCCAGCGGCTTCACCCACCTGTTCAACGCGATGACCCCGCTGCAGCACCGCGCGCCCGGCATGGTGGCGGCAGCGCTGGCCCATGCCGAGTTTGCCGAGCTGATCCCCGACCTGCTGCACGTTCATCCGGGCGCGATCCGCGCCGCGCTGCGCGCGATTCCGCGGCTGTATGCGGTGACGGACGCCACCGCCGCCGCGGGCATGCCGGACGGCGTGTACCACCTGGGCAGCCAGACCGTCTACAAGGTCCACGGCAGCGTGCGCCTGGCCGATGGCACGCTGGCCGGCAGCGTGCTGACCATGGACCAGGCGCTGCGCAACTTCGTGTCGATCGGGCTGGACCTCGCCGATGCGTCGCGGCGCGTTTCGCTGTATCCGGCCCAGTACCTGGGCATGTCCGACCGCGGCATGCTGGCACAGGGCTGCTGGGCCGACGCGGTCGTGCTGGACCGCGCGCTCTTGGTGCGCACCGTTTATGTCGAAGGAGAATGCTGTGTCGAGAATGCTTGAAGAGGCGCTGAGCGCGCCGGCCGTGGTGGCCGCGCAGTTGGCGCAGGCGCCGCGCGTGGCCGCGCTGGCTGCGCAACTCGCCGCGCAGGCCTGGCCCGCGGCGCTGACCGTGGCGCGCGGCAGCTCGGACCATGCCGCCAGCTACTTCGCCACGCTGGTCACGCGCCGGCTGGGCGTGCCGGTGGCCTCGCTGCCGATGTCGACGGTGACGCTGCACGACAGCGCGCTGCGCGTGGCCGGGCAGCTGGCGGTGGCGTTCTCGCAGTCGGGCCGCAGCCCCGACCTGGTCGAGACCATGCAAGCGCTGCGCGACCGCGGCGCCGCCACCGTGGCGCTGGTCAACGCGCCCGATTCGCCGCTGGCGCAGGCGTGCGCGCATGAACTGCCCCTGCTTGCCGGCCCCGAGCAGAGCGTGGCCGCGACCAAGAGCTATATCGCCATGCTGTCGATGTCGGCGCTGCTGGTGGGGCATCTCGAGGCCGCACGCAGCGGCGAGCACGAACTGGTCGATGCCTGCGCAGGCTTGCCGGCCGCGCTGGCGCAAGCGGCCGCGCAGGACTGGTCGGCGCTGGTGCCAGCGCTGCGCGACGTCGAGCGCATGATCGTGCTGGGCCGCGGCGCGGGCCTGGCGATCGCGCAGGAAGCGGCGCTCAAGCTCAAGGAGACCTCCGGCATCCAGGCCGAGGCTTTCTCCGGCGCCGAAGTGCGGCATGGCCCGATGGAAATCATCGGCGACGGCTACCCGCTGCTGGTGTTCGCGCCGCGCGGACCGGAACAGGCGGGACTGCTGGCGCTGGCCGCCGAGATGCGCAAGCGCGGTGCGCGCGTGCTGCTGGCGGCGCCTCCTGGCACGGTTGATGCGGAGCTGCCCCTGGAGTTGCCGCTGGTGCCGGCCGGCCATCCGCTGCTCGATCCGGTCTGCGCCATCCAGGGCTTCTATGTCGCGGCGCAGGCGCTGGCGCTGGCACGCGGCCGCAATCCCGACCAGCCGCAGTACCTGCGCAAGGTGACCGAGACGCGCTGAGCCGGCCCATACCGCCCCAATACCGCCCCATGCCGCCCCGGCAAGCAAGGAGTCCGTCATGCAAACCACCCGAACCGCCTCTTCTTCCGGCACTGCCGACGCTCGGCCACTGGACCTCGTCATCTTCGGCGGCGCCGGCGACCTGTCGGCACGCAAGCTGCTGCCATCGCTCTACATGTGCCACCGCGACGGCAACCTGCCCGACGGCACCCGCATCATCGGCGTGGGCCGGCACCGCTGGGACCGCGAGGCCTTTGTCAATTTTGCCGATGAAAGCGCACAACCCTTTGTCGAAGCGCGCTATCTCGAGCCGGCCAAATGGCAGACCTTCCTGCAGCGGCTGGATTTCGTGCACGTTGACGCGTCGCAGTCCGGGGACTATCCGGCGCTGGCCGCGCAACTGCGCCAGGAGGCGCTGCGCATCTATTACATGGCGATGCCGCCGGGCTTGTTCGCGGCCACCTGCGACAACCTTGCCAGCCATGGCCTGATCGCCAACGACACCCGGCTGGTGCTGGAAAAACCGCTGGGCGTGGACCTGGCCTCGGCCATCGGCATCGGCGAGGTGGTCAGCCGCTACTTCAGCGAGGACCGCACCTACCGGATCGACCACTACCTGGGCAAGGAAACGGTGCAGAACCTGATGGCGCTGCGCTTCGGCAATTCGATCTTCGAGCCGCTGTGGCGCACGCCGTTCGTGCGCAGCGTGCAGATCACCGTGGCCGAGACCGTGGGCGTGGGCACGCGCGGCGGCTTCTACGACGAGGCCGGCGCCATGCGCGACATGGTGCAGAACCACCTGCTGCAGTTGGTCAGCATCCTGGCGATGGAGCCGCCGGCAGCGCTCACCTCCGATGCGGTGCGCGATGAGAAGCTCAAGGTGCTGCGCTCGCTGCGGCCGATGTCGCCCGAGGACGTACGCCGCAATACCGTGCGCGGCCAGTACACCGCGGGCGCCATCGCCGGCGAGCTGGTGCGCGGCTACCTGCAGGAAGAAGGCATTCCGCCAGACAGCCGCACCGAGACCTTCGTCGCGATGCGCGCCGAGCTCGGCACGTGGCGCTGGAACAAGGTGCCGTTCTACCTGCGCACCGGCAAGCGCATGCAGGAGCGCGTGACCGAGGTGGTGATCAACTTCGCCGAGGTGCCGCATTCGATCTTCGATGCCGGCAGCACGCTGCAGCCCAACCGCATGGTGATCCGGCTGCAGCCGGAAGAGTCGGTGCGGCTGACGCTGATGGTCAAGCAGCCGGGCGAGGGCATGAAGCTGAAGCCGCTGAGCCTGGCGCTGAACCTGGACTCGGCCTTCACCACCCGGCGCGCCGAAGCCTACGAGCGCCTGCTGCTCGACGTGATACGCGGACGGCTGGCGCTGTTCGTGCGGCGCGACGAACTGCAGGCCGCCTGGACCTGGGTCGACCCGATCCTGGAAGCGTGGCGTCAGCAGGACGAAGGCCCGCGCCCCTATACCGCCGGCACCTGGGGCCCGGCGGCATCGTCGGCGTTCATGGCGCGCGAAGGCGTGCAGTGGTCTGAGGAGGCGTGATGCGGCTGACCGAACGCGGGCTGCGACGCTGGCTTCGCTTGTAGCTTAGGCCGAGGCATTCAACCGCCCGCCATCCGCAACGCCCGCCGGTACTGGATCGCCTCGCCCACATGCGTGGCGGTCAGCACCTCGGCACCTTCCAGGTCCGCGATGGTGCGGGCCACCTTCAGCACGCGGTAGTACGACCGCGCCGACCACGCCAGCCGCGTCATCGCGCCGCGCAGCAGTGCCTGCGCCTGTGCTTCCATCGTGCAGTGCTGTTCGATCTCGCGTCCGCCCAGTTCATTGTTGGGCTTGCCCTGCCGGGCCAGCTGGCGCTCGCGCGCGGCCAGCACGCGGGTGCGCACCACGGCGCTGGGTTCGCCAGGCGGGCCGTCGAGCATCTCGCCCTGGTCCTGCGCGGGGACTTCCACCTGCAGGTCGATGCGGTCGAGCATCGGGCCGGAGATGCGGGACTGGTAGCGCCGCACCTGGTCGGGCGTGCAGCGGCAGGGGCGGTCGGGATGGCCGAGGTAGCCGCACGGGCAGGGGTTCATCGCCGCGACGAACTGGAAGCAGGCGGGGAAGTCGGCGTGGCCGGCGGCGCGGGCGATGGTGATGCGGCCGGATTCCAGCGGCTCGCGCAGGACTTCCAGCACCCTGCGGTCGAATTCGGGCAGCTCGTCCAGGAACAGCACGCCGTGGTGCGCCAGCGAGATCTCGCCCGGGCGCGGGTTGCCGCCGCCGCCGACCATGGCCGGCCCCGATGCCGTATGGTGCGGCGACCGGAACGGGCGCTGGCCCCATAGCGCGGTGCGGAAGCCGCCCGGCGTCAGGCTCATGACCGCGGCGGACTCCAGTGCTTCCTGCAGCGTCATCGGCGGCAGCAGCCCGGGCAGGCGCTGCGCCAGCATCGACTTGCCGGTGCCCGGCGGGCCCACCAGCAGGGCGGAATGCTGGCCGGCGGCGGCCACTTCCATGGCCCGGCGCGCCTGGGCCTGGCCGCGCACGTCGCGCATGTCGGGGCCGCGGTCCGTGGCGGCGGGCAGCAACGCCGGCATGGAGCGGGGCAGCCGCGCGTCGGGCAGGGGGCAGAGATGGTCGCACGCCTGGCGCAGCGTCGCGGCGGCATGCACCGCCAGGTCCTCGATCAGCGCGGCTTCGGCGCCATTGCCCGCGGCCACCAGGAAGGCGCGCGGCGCCTCGCCGGCGGCGGCGCGGGCGGCGTTGTCGCGTGCCAGGCCCATGGCCATGGCCAGCGCGCCGCGCACGGGGCGCAGTTCGCCGGACAGGGACAGCTCGGCGGCGAACTCATGAGCATCCAGTGCCTCGGACGGGATCTGGCCGCTGGCGGCCAGGATGCCCAGCGCGATGGCCAGGTCGAAGCGGCCGGATTCCTTGGGCAGGTCGGCCGGGGCCAGGTTGACGGTGATGCGGCGGTTGGGGAACTCGTAACCGCTGTTGAGGATGGCGGCGCGCACGCGCTCGCGGCTTTCGCGCACGCCGGTGTCGGCCAGGCCGACGATGGTGAATGCCGGCAGGCCGTTGGCGAGGTGGGTCTCGACCCGCACCGGCGGCGCGGCGATGCCGGTCAGTGCCCGGCTGCGTAGGACGGCAAGGCTCATGTCATCGAACTGTTAACGAAAAAGGCCGCCAGGAGTGGCGGCCTTCAGGCGGCGGGTTGGATCGGGCAGGACCGGCGTGCTCACGCGCCCCCGGTCGAGTCCACCGAGCCGGCGCCGGGCGTGATGCCGGCGCGGCGCTCAAGCTCCGCCACGCGGCCCTCCAGTTCCTCCAGGCGGGCGCGGGTGCGGGCCAGCACCTGCGACTGGACGTCGAATTCCTCGCGCGTGACCAGGTCCAGCTTGGCAAAGCCCTGGGTCATCATGCTGCGCACGTTCTTTTCGATGTCCCTTGCCGGCGAGTTGCGCAGCGCCTCGCTGACCTTGTTCTGCAGGTCGTTGAAGAGATCGGTCGGTTTCATGGTTTCTCCTTTGCGCACCTAACTGGTGCCAATCCGGGTGGGCATCTGGCGTTTAGCGCGCTTTCGCACAGGAATTGGGCGCCCCGATTGCGGGCGCGCGGCCTGGGTGTCGCGCACGCGGCCACCGTCAGGACTCAATTATCGCCCGTGAGGCACGTGGGCGAAAGCTCCGGCGCATCCGCGTTCACACCTTTTAACCTGATCTGGCTTCGCTGCAGGGCAGATTCAAGTCTGGCTTTGGTCACGGCACGCCATCACGGCCAACATGGGCCGCCGATTTCCGAAGAGCTGGCATGGCAGTTGCAGTAGTTGGTGCGCCAGCGTCATTGAATCACCGAAATCCAAGAAACGAAATCCGAGCCTCAGGAAAAAAGGAGAAGAAACCCATGAAGAAGTTGGCCCTTGCAGTCAGCGCGCTTGTCCTGACTAGTGCCGCCGCCACCGCCCACGCGCAAAGCACGGACGCGGCGGCCCCGGCACCGGCCGCCGCCGCTGCCGAGCCGGCATCGCCGCATACGTTCACGGCCAACGTGTCGCTGGTCTCGGACTACCGCTATCGCGGCATCAGCCAGACCAACCTGCGCCC